>CAZNVU010000036.1:0-19767 GCA_964576575.1 uncultured Chryseobacterium sp. | reverse complement strand
CAATACACCGATGACAGAGAAGATAATCTCTGATAAGATGATAACTGTGCGTCCAATAGAATTGAATTGCATGATTAAGATCAATACAATCAGTGCCAATGAAATCATCAATGCTGATCCCAAGAAAGCCGCGGTCTCTTTTTGCTCCTCTTGTTCACCGGCAAGGTTCACGGTTACGCCATTGGGTAAGTCCGTAAATTGAGCTGCTTTGGCTTGAATTTTACCTACCACTTCATTGGGATTGTATCCTGTCAAAACGTTTGATTCCAAGGTGACCACACGCTTTTGGTTTTTGCGTTTGATACCTGCGTATGTACTGGTGTATTCTACATCAGCAAAGGCGGACAATGGAACTTGTCTGATCATTCCGCCCATGTTCATGTCGCGGTAGGTAATGATCAAGTTGCGCAAGGCTTCAATGTCATTGCGCTGGTCTTTCTTGTAGCGAACTTGTATAGGGTACTCATCTGATCCGTCTCTGTATTTGGATGGGTTATCAAGACCAAAAACAGCCTTCCTGATTTCACTACCTATTTGTCCCATGGAAATGCCTTCACGGTTGGCACGTTCACGATCGATCTTGATTTTTATTTCCGGCTTGTTCAATTGCAAATCCGTTTTCAACTCCTCAACACCCGGAATTTGTGCTGCATCAAGAAAATCTTTCATGCGCATGCTAGCAACAATTAAGTCATCAAACTCTTCACCACTTATTTCAATGCTGATGGGTTTGGCGGTCGGAGGTCCGTTTTGTTCTTGGTCAACAGCAATTTGAACCCCTGGAATTCCTTTTACTTCTGCACGAACTTGATCCAGAATGGTTGTGGTAGATTGCCCATTGCGCTTGGCAAATTCTACAAACCCAATTCCAACTTTGGCTTTGTGAGAATACGGTGCGCGATCCTCTTGACTTTCATTGGCTCCAATGGCCACATTGGTAATGATGCTTTCCACCAAAGGATTGTTTTCTCCAATGACCGTGTAAATCTTTTCCTCAATGATGTGCGCCACGCTATCTGTTGCTTTGGCGCTTGTTCCAACGGGTAGGGTCGCGTAAACGTATACAAAGTTGGGGTCAGCCTTGGGAAAGAAAACCACTTTAGGTTGTCGCAATCCGGTTACCATAAAAGACAACACCAATAATCCAAGAGTACTGAATAGAATAGTCTTTGGTCTTGCCAATGCCCATGTCAAGAAATTGGCATAACGCGTTTGTACTTTAGGCCAAGTTTTTCCTTGGAAAACAAGAATGGCTTTTTCCAATACAAATTTGAAAAACAAGTAAACGAGCAATAATGTGATGGTGAAATTTCCCATTCCAAAGCTTCCACTGATGTAGAATAGTGTCGCCAATGCTAAGAATACTACCGTTGTGATTTTGGTTCCTTTGTTCCACTTGGGCTTGTTGTGGTGCTCATCATGAGGCTTCATGAAATCCACCGCAAATACGGGATTGATGATATAAGCCACCACCAAGGACGCGGTTAGCGTAATGATCAATGTGATGGGCAAATAGTGCATGAATTTTCCAATCACGCCGCCCCAAAAAGCCAATGGAACAAAGGGCGCTAGGGTAGTAGCGGTTCCGCTCAATACTGGAAGAAAAATTTCACCAGCAGCCTTTTTTGCTGCCACCTTGATGGGAACTTTGCCATTGTCAAAAATGCGGTGGGTGTTTTCTATGACAACAATAGCATCGTCCACAACAATACCCAATCCCAACAAGAAACTGAACAATACAATCATGTTCATGGTAAAGTCAATTCCCGGAAGAATTAAGAAGGCAATAAACATGGAAAGGGGAACGGAAAGACCAACAAAAATGGCGTTCGTAACTCCCATAAAGAACATCAAGATAATGGTCACCAAAATGAATCCAATGATGATGGTGTTGATCAAGTCATGAAGTGTTACGCGCGTAGTGCGGCTCTGGTCTCCTGTAATGACAACAGACAAATCTTTGGGCAATTTGCTCTCTTTCATTTCAGCTAGGATTTCATTGATCTTGTCAGAGGCATCAATCAAATTCTCACCGCCGCGCTTGATAACATTCAATGTAATGACGTTCTTTTTATCCAATCTACCGTAACTCTCCTGCTCTTTGAAACCATCTCGCACGTCTGCAATATCCTTTAGATAAACTTTTGATCCGGATTGCGAGCTAACAACCAGGTTTTTAATCTCGTCCACACTCTTGAATTCACCGCTAACAGATAATGAGCGCTTCACATTGCCCATATTGACGCCTCCACCGGAGATGGTCATGTTCTCATACATGATAGCGCGCTCAATATCACCCATGGTGAATTTTGAAGCTTGCATTTTGTAGATGTCAACATCTATTTGTATTTCTCTGTCCAGCGCACCAACGATATCAACGCGTGTAATCTCTCGCAGGCCTTCAATTTTTTCTTGCAAATCCTCAGCGTATTTTTTCAAGTCAGAAAGGCTATAATTTCCTGCGATGTTCACAAAAAGAATGGGCATTTCAGAGAATTCCACTTCCATCACGTTTGGATCTGCTGGTAGATTGTTTGGCAAGTCTTTCTTTGCCTTATCTACGGCGTCTTTTACCTTTTGCTTGGCAATGGGTACATCAACACTTGTATTGAATTCAACGATTACATTGCTGAAATCTTGAATAGAATTGCTGGTGATTTTTTTGACACCAGCAATGCTTTTCATTTGTTTTTCCAGCGGCTTGGTCACAAGGTTTTCCATGTCCTCAGGTGAAGTTCCTGGATAAACTGTAGAGACGTAAATCGTTGGAATAACGATGTCAGGGAATTGTTCTTTGGGAATACTTTGATAGGACAAAATACCAGCTAACGTTATAAAAATCGTCAGTAAGTAGATGGTCGTTTTATTGTCAATCGCCCAACTAGAGGGTTTGAACTCTTTGAATTTTTCTAACATAATCCTTCCTTAATTATTTGATGACAGAGCCATCTACAATGTTGAATTGACCTGTAGTAATGACTTCATCTCCTGCAGAAAGTCCTGATGTAATTTCTGCTACACCATTGTATGTTTTTCCGGTAGTTATAATAGTTTTGACAGCAATTTTCTTATTGTCTTTTTTACCAACTTTATAAACGTAATTTTCATTTCCTGAGCTCAGCAAAGCGTTTATTGGAAGTGTAAATGCATTGTCATTTTTATAATCTACTACTTTCATTACAGCTACCATGTTGGGACGGTATTTATTGCCATCACCTGATATATTGGATTCTACTGCAAATGTTCTTGTCATGGGGTTGATGAAACGAGCAACGTAAGAGGTTCTGCTTTGAAGGGTCTCATTGATATCAGGGAAGTAGAGCTCTACTTCATCTCCATTTTTTACGGTTGACGCATAGGATTCAGCAAAATCTGCTTTGACTTTCATTTTACTAGAGTTGATTACTCTGAAAGCAGGATCTGGCATGCCAGGGGCTGCATATTGCCCGATTTTGGCACCGATATGATCGATAACACCTGCTATTGGAGCTGTTATTTTGGTCATATTGATCTGCTCTTGAATGGCTGCAATTTGTTTTTCAATGGCCTCCTTGTTGGTCTTGGCTTGTAAAAATTGAAGCTCAGATCCAATCTTTTGATCCCATAATCTCTTTTGGCGGTTGAAAACATCAGCAGCCAAAGTCAATTGAGGTTGCAAAGCATTCAATTGAGCGCTCATCACGCTGTTGTCTGTCTCTCCCAATAATTGACCTTTACTCACTGTTTGACCTTCAGTGACATAAATTTTGGTCACTACTCCAGGCATTTGAGGTTGAACAGCAGCTTGGGATTCAGCATCAACTACACCTTGAACATCAATGAAGTGTCTGAAAACGGTAGGTGTCATTGTCGTGGTTAATACCTCTTTGGATTTGACTTCAACACCGCCGTTTAAAGCCAATTGAGCCTCTAATTCTTGAATCTTGACATCCAGTGCTGACCGTTCAGCTTTGAGAGCTTCTAATTGCGCTTGTGGGTCTTTGGTGCCACATGCAGCTAGGATGATGGTTGATATAACAACCAAAGAAAAATACTTTTTCATGATATTATTGATTGAGGGCTTTTTGAAGTTCGTCTTTTGTGTTTAATAATTGAAGCAGGGATTGAACATAATTCCCTTGTGCTTGCAATACTTGATTGTTGGCTTGCGTCAATTCAAAACTAGACACCAAACCTTCTTTGTATTTCTCGTTGGTTTTGGTGAATATTTTTTCCGCAAGAACCAAACTCGCTTTATTGTTTTTTGTAGTTGCTAGAGCCGATAAATAATTGGTTTTAGCGCTATTAAAGGAAAGCAGTGCACCCTCTCTAGCCAAGGTAGCAATTGACTTTGATTTTTCTACCTCAACTTGGGCATATTGAATCGATTTGTAACGCTGTCCTCCAGCCACTAGTGGGATGTTCATCTGAACTCCCCAGAGTTGTATGGGATACCACTGTCTGTGGGTATCGGCAAAATTAAATTCATTGCGCAAAGCTTGCGTTTGCAAATTGTAAAAGGCTGCTAGGTTAGGTAATGTTGCTGCTTTTTTGTTTTTTAGATTCAAGGTTTGAAGTCCCAATGCTTGATTGGCTAACTGCACATCAAGGTTCCCTTCTATGCTTAACGGAGAGGCGAGAAGTGCGTCATTGGCAGAGGAAGCTAAACTCTCACTGTTGTCTTCTAATTCAATTTCTGTTTGAATGGGCATTCCCATTTTGAATTTTAAAAGATCCAGTGTGAGTTTGGCATTGGCTTCAGCGACAACAATTCTAGCAATCCAGTCGTTCAATGTCAATTGCAATTGATCCACATTTTGTTCTTCCAAAAAACCTTCTTTGTAAAGCGCTTTTGTTTCTTCCAATGATTGCTCTATCAGTTTTTTTCCGTTGTCTAATAGTACAATACTTTCTTTGGCAATAACGGCCAGATGGTATGCCTGAGCGACTTCATGTTTGATCAGAAAAGTTGATTTTTTGACTTGTGTACTGGTTAGTTTGGCATACTCTCGAGAAGCTTGTAATCCAACCAACCAAGATCCATCAAAGAGCAGTTGAGAACCACTTACACCGGCAGTCATTTGATGCGGAACACCAAATTTTACTTTGGTTTCAGTTGGTCCAAAAATTCCTGCGGGAATGACGGAAGTGGGAAGGTCAATAAAGTTTTGATACTGCACGGATCCATTCAATTGAGGCAATCCTATGGCGAGTAGTTGATCGGCTTGCAATTTAGCCAATTGCTCATCATACAGGGCTTGAGTGACACTGTTGGCATTTTTTGTTGCGAACTCTTGCGCTTTGATCAGCGATAGTTTCTGCTGACCTGATAGGTTGTTGTAAATGACAACAAGAACCATCAAGAGTAATTTTACTTTGGTACTCATGAATTGTTTTTTCTTTTCTGCTTAATTTTTGTTTTCGGTTGTTCTAAAATTTTCAGTCCCTTCTCGCTGGCAATCCCTCTGATGTGGTAATGAAATGACTCCAAATAAACATCTGACATGAGGAATTGTTGCGGCGGAAACACGTTGGGGTCTAAGAGCATTTCCATACGACCAATGTAAATGCGCGAAACAATTTCTGGACTGATATCTTTGCGATAAAGGCCTTCCTTTTGTCCTTTAATGATGTTGTTAAAAATGCTTTTGTAAACTACTTTCCTGCGGTTCTCTTGCATTTTTCTTGAAACAGCAGGGTAGTACTTTTCTAAATCAAAGGCAACTGCGGGATGCACATTTTCTAGGATAGACAATACCCATTTTTTGATGAGCAAACTTTCGTCAATGGCATTGACTTTTTGAGCGGAGATTTCTTTGATGGCCTCAATTTCTCTTTGACCAAACAAATCAGTGGCCTTTTCTACCAATTCCTCCTTGTCTTTGACAAATAAGTAAAGTGTTTTCTTGGAGATACCCAACGCCTTGGACATATCGTCCATGTTGACACTTTTAATGCCTTGACGCATGAAAACACGAAGTGCTTTTTCAATGATATCTAGTTCCTTGGACTCCATTTGGCCGCGCGAAGATAATTGAAAAAAATACAATGGAAACGAAAAAGTGTTAAAAACGTTTCCTCTGTGCAGCTATATTGTTAAACACAAAAAAAGGGTGCGTATAACGCACCCTTTTTAAGTCGAAAAAAGACAATTATTTTTTCTTTCCTTTTGCTGGAGCTTCTTCCGCTTGAGAAGCAGCGATAGAAGCACGAGTAGCTTGAATAGCAAGGATAGCAGAAGCGTCTGCCTCCAAGAATTCAACACCAGGAATTTGTACTTCACGCACACGAATCATATCGCCAATGTTCAATTTAGTGATGTCCAAAGTGATGTCATTTGGAAGATCCTCAGGCTTAGCAAATACACGAACTTTTCTGTAGTTGATAGCCAAACGTCCACCCGCCTTAACACCTTCAGAGTTTCCAGTTACACGGACAGGTAGAGAAGTTTTAACTGCCTTTCCGGGAACTAATTCTAAAAAGTCAACGTGTACAATCTTATCCGTAACAGGATGACGTTGTACTTCTTGGATGATGGAAGCATATTTGGTGCCGTTGATGTCCAAGTTGATTTGCAGAGTATCTGACATGGCCATGATTTTGTCCATCTCAATTTTACCTACTGAGAAATGCACTTGGTTTCCTCCACCGTACATAACGGCTGGGATACGGTTAGCAAGGCGCAAAGCGCTTGCATCTTGTCTTCCTACGTTCTCTCTTAAAGAACCGCTCAATTCAAATTGCTTCATTTTGTTATTTTATTTGGTTTCTATTTAATTTCTTTTTTCTCATCAAGGCGAATATCAATTCGCCCCTACATCTCTTCATCTCCTCATCCCTTCATCCCCTTGGGCGAATATCAATTCGCCCCTACAATCCCTCAAATACTAATAAAATGCGAGCTAATGCTCTTGTTCTCTATCAAATTGTGCAATACATCCCCAAACAATTGGGCTGTGCTGACAACTCTTATTTTTTCTGCGGGTTGGTCCTCTTTCAATGGAATGCTGTCAGATACAATCACTTCCAATAATTTGGAGTTTTGAATGCGCTCATAAGCTTGTCCACTCAACACAGCATGCGTGCACATGGCTCTCACACTCAAAGCACCATTCTCTAGCATCATCTCGGCAGCTTTGCACAAGGTGCCAGCTGTGTCAATCATGTCATCGATCAACACTACATTTTTTCCTTTCACATCACCAATTACGGTCATGCTTTCTATTTGGTTGGCTACTTTTCTTTGTTTGTAACAAATGGCCAAGTCAACACCCAGCAATTTGGCATAGGCATTGGCACGCTTGGTACCTCCCGTATCAGGTGCAGCGATAACCAAATCTGCAATTTTCATTTCTTGCAACAAAGGAGCGAAAAGCGTGCTGCAGTACAAGTGATCCACCGGAACTTCAAAGAAACCTTGAATCTGCTCTGCATGAAGATCCATTGTTATGACACGGTTTACACCAGCAGCTGTCAATAGATTGGCTACAAGTTTGGCCCCTATTGGAACGCGGGGTTTGTCCTTTCTGTCTTGGCGGGCAAAACCGAAGTAGGGCATAACGGCGATGATTCTTTTGGCTGATGCCCGCTTGGCGGCATCAATCAAAAGCAATAATTCCATTAGGTGGTCTGACGGTGGAAAGGTGGATTGGACAATAACAACATCTTTTCCCCTAACCGTTTCTTCAATAGAAGGAGAAAATTCTCCGTCACTGAAGCGTTGGATAATGACTTTGCCCAATTTATCCCCAAAAGCTTTGGCAATGCCCTCTCCCAATGTTTGAGAGCCGGAACCTGCTATGATTTTTACCATGTCATTCATTAGTATACTGCTTATGGGGCGGCTAAGATAATTCAAAACCTTTTATGGTTTGTTCAAAACTTGGGTTTTTCGGTAAAACATAACACAGAAGACCAACCATAGTGCAATGCTCAATGACCAAAACAAAGGCTGAGTAGACCAATGATGAGCAGGGGTGCTCAGTGATTCAAAATAATGGAAGAGCAAAATGCTCATCAGGTTATTGCCGACATGGGCTACAATGGGATACCACAAGTTACCGGTGAATTGGAACAGATAGCCCAGACCGGCCCCAAGAATCCAGCGGGGGATAAATCCTTCCCATTCAAAATGGATGATGGAGAACAAAAGACCTACAAGCCAGATGGCGAGGTGAACATTGATTTTTTTTCTTAAGGAATGAAGCACAATTCCTCTGAAAAAAATCTCTTCCAATATTCCAGGAAAAACGGACATGATTAGCACGCTTTGTATTGCGCCACTGATTGTTTTTTGAGACAATATTTTTTCTTGAATGATTAACGCAGTGTTGTCTTTTGATACCAATAGATTTTTCAGAGCTGGCAAGGAATCAAGGATGTATTGGTTAATCCAGCTAAGGAATTCAATCAATCCAAATGAAGTCAAGGTTAAGGAAATGGTGAGGCAAAAAATGGGAATGTGAAATGATTGCAAAGATTGTTGTTGTTCTGACTTAAATTTTTTGGAACGGAATAGGAGCCACAGCCAAGGAGCCAAAAAGAAAAAAGATTGTTGAATAACGTTGGCCCATCCCAATAAGAGCGATTGATTTTCATTGAGATAGCCAATAGAATCGATTGAAAAAGGAACTTCAAATGCTGCAAGCCATGCAGCGCTCAGGGTAGTCCCAAGTCCAAAGCTGATAAGGAGAACAGCGAAAAGCTCGGAAATATTGATTTTCATAGGGTTTAAGTCCTTTTCCATGGTGCAAAATTAGGCCAAGGTTAAATTTTTTTTAAAAGTTTTTGGGAATTCCAAAAAGTAATTTCTACATTAGCAATGACGCAAAAGGCGTCGCTTAACCTAAATAACTTAATTATTAATCTATGAAGTACTTGGATTCTATTCCAATTGGAGGCTCGCCAGGGATGGTGGAAAACTCTATGAAGACGTGGCTTTCACGTTGTTTGTTCTTTCTGATTGTATTGTTCTCGAGCAGTACAATAGCACTCGCGACTACATGTCCGAATGCAACCAACATTTCAGCGGCATCACTGCCTATTGTAAACCAATCGATCACCTGTGGTGCTGGTAACGACATTACGTCTACCAACGCTGCAGCTTCAGTGTTGGCAGGTGGTTGCAGCAGTACTGCATACTACAATGGTAATGAAGCGTTGTATACGTTTACGCCTTCAGTCACTGGCATGTATGATTTGAGTATTACAGGACAGACGTGGACATCTATTTTTGTTTTCAACGGATGTCCAACAACTGCAGGGTCAACATGCGTGGCAGGAGTTGCTACCTCGGCGTCATCAAAGAACGTTACAATGACCTTGACAGCGGGTATTACTTATTTCATCATGTTTGATACCAACCCGTCTCCAACTAGTCCATGTCCAGGTAATTTCTCATTACAACAGTTAGTTGCTAATACAGCGACAGCAACTGCTAATGGAGGTCTTTGGAATAATCCTGCAACTTGGGTTAGTGGTGTAGTTCCCAATGCTGCTAGTTCGGTTGTGATTCCAGCTGGTTCAGTGGTTACAATTGATGTTGTAACCAATATTGTGGACTTAAGCGTAAGTGGAATTCTTCAATGGAATGCCACTGCAAACGCAATGAATGTTTCTGGTAATGTTACCGTTAATTCTGGTGGAGCACTTTTACCATACACAACCGGTGGAACAACTGGAGTGAACATGAACATTGCAGGTAACCTTACCAACAATGGTTATATCAATTTTGCCGCTGGTACAGGAACCGCAGGGATAATCAATTTTAACGGTTCTGGTTCTACTATTTCTGGTTCTGGTACTTTCCAAGGTGATGGCACAAATGGAATCATTCGTGTTTTGCAGTTTGCCAATACCGGATCCAACGTAATCAATACAGATCAAAACTTGGTTGTTTACGATTTGCGTCATGATGGTGGTTCTTTGAACACCAATGGTAAAATCAGTTTGGATAATACCAGAGTGGTTTACAATTTGCCTTTGAACACAAGTGTTGCGAGTATCGCGGTTACCAATATGGGAGCTGGATATACAGCTCAACCCATGATTGGTCCATCGGGTACTACAAGATGGGCTGCCACTACTGCGCTTACTGCAAATACGGTTCGTGCTTGGGGTGGTAATTTGTATGTAGTAACCACTGCCGGTACTTCTGCGGCTTCCGGTCCTTCTCATACTTCAGGTACAGCGGCTGATGGTGCGGCTACATTATTGTGGGTAGGTACTTCAGGATGTTTGGGTAATGCGTTTATGTCTACTTCCAACCACGTTATAGGTACCCAGTATTTCTATGGAAATAATTTGTATGTGTGTACTACAGGTGGAGCAGGAAGTGCGGCATCGCCTCCAACACACGTTGCTGGAATTCAATCTGCAGGAACTGCTGCATTTAGATACGTAGGTACAGTAGCCAGGGCTACAGCCAACTTTGATGCAACTTCAGGAACTGTTCGTTCTATTTCTCTTACTCAGGCAGGAAGTGGTTATTTCAACAATGCTGCTCCAACCATGGTAATTGTGGCTGATCAAGCAACTGCACCAACAACTGCTGCGGCTGCGAGTGTAGTCGTATTTCAATCTATCGGATCTCCTGCCAACAGTGTCGCTCGTCGTTCTCCTGGTACCACCATCTCTGGTGGATTGACCATGAATAGTAACGGAGGCGCCGCTACTACGAGCTCCAATAACATTCAAGCCCTTTCTGGGGTTGATGCCGTTTATATTGCAGGTAACCCAGGATTTTATAACAATCCTGTCGCTCCTCCCGCAGTGGGCTTTACATTGCCCAACAACTTAAACTTGGTAACCAATGGTGGTTCTGGATGTACGACTCCGGTAGTAACAGTTACAGGTGGAACTGTTGTTTCTGGAACAGCACTAGGGGCTGGAGCCTTTACATTGACATGGGCCAATGGTTCGGTGACTTCTGTCTATTGTGGAAGTCCTGGATCAACTACTTATTCTACCCCTCCAGTGGTTGCTGTTACAGGATGTACAACGGCACCTACTCTGGCTTGGCCAGTGAACTGCTTGCCACAAGCAACAGCAGTTTTGGACAATGGTATGATCAAGAGTTTCACCATTACCAATAAAGGATACGGTTACAATACCGCACCTGCTGTTGGTCTTGGTGTCACAAGTCCTGGAGCAGCGCTTACACCAGGCACGCCAACAGCGCGTTTGGGATTGTACAATTACACCGTTGCAGTGAATGCTCCAACAACCACAGCTACTGCAGCTGTTGGTGATGATGCATATATCCCTTCAAACCGTACCATCAATACTTTGTCTTTGGGTACCAATGCTGCTGGTTTGACTGTGAGTAACAACTTGATTTTGATCGGTAGTTCTCCATTGTCTTTAACCTCATCCTCTAATGGAAATGGTAACATTTTGGATTTGGGAGGATTTAACTTGAATTTCCCATGGAATCTATATGGTGGTGTCTCTGGTACATATAACATAGGTGGAACCAAGGCCTATGTGGCCAATGGGTCTATCACTATGCATGGCCGTGGAACAAATACATGGGTTTATCCTTTTGCTGGTTCAGGAACTACTTCTGTGCAAGTATTCACAGGAGCTGCGAACGCAGCAACGGGTGCAACCAATATTGTAACTGGAACCATTACCGCTTTAGGAGCTCCTTCCAACACATCAGTTGGTGGTGCTGTATCTATGGGTAACCGCAGTTTCCGTTGGAATTCAACTACCCTTGGAGGTGGTGCTGGAGTGGCGGGTACAACAGCTACTTTCCGACTTCCATGGAATGATTTGGATGGTTTAACTACTACTCAAAATATGACCTATTTGGTAGAAGGGACTTCTGCTGCAGGACCATATACGCAGCGCTCTAACGCTGTTGGCGTTTCTGGTGCATTGGCTACTGCAGGAACTTTGACTTCACCAACTGCCGCTCCTGGTCCAGTGAGTTTGGCCAATGGCAATGTCATTGCTTGGGGAACTTTGGCTCCATCTATTACCAGCACTACCATCGACGGAACAACTGTTTGTGCCAATAGTGCTGCATTTACCATCACAGGAACCAACCTAGACGGCGTAACAGCTGTTACCGTGGCTGGAAATCCAGTGGTTGCTTTTACCGTTGTAAATAGCACAACCATCAATGCTACTGTAGGTAATGCTGGAACGGGTGTCATTAGTGTTACCAAGAATGGTGCTACCGTTTCTGGTACTGCTACCGTTACTGTAAACGCTTCACCATCCGCTCCTTCTTTGACTCAATCAGCCTTTACAGCTGCTTTTGGTGCAACACAAAGCATTACTGCCTCTGGTGCTGGTGGTACCTTCAATTGGTACAATGTAGCAACAGGTGGAACAGCTGTTTCAACTGGTGCAAGCTTTGATGTACCTGCTTGTGGTACAGGATCTAATTTCTGGGTAGCGGAGAATGACGGAACTTGCGAAGGTATTCGTACGCAGATTGCGGTTACTGTATCCCCTGCAGTCGTAGCTACTGCTTCACCTACATTTATTTGCGATAGTAGCACACCTGTAACTTTGAGCAGCAACGTGACCGGAGGAACCTATGCTTGGACTACCACACAAGGTAATTTGTCGAGCGCTACTGCTGCCAGTCCTTCGTTGACTTCCTTGAATGCCACGGCTGAAGTTAGTGCTACCATTTCAAAGAATGGATGTTCTATTACAGTACCACAAATCTCTGTGGGTGCATATAGTTTCCCAGCGGGTATCTCTCCAACCGCTTCACCAAGTGTATTGTGTGAAGGTACACCAACAACCTTGGCAACCGGTTTGAGCGCGGGTAACTTTACCGCTCTTTGTACAACAGCCCCAGCTGGATTAAGCACTCCTCCTGCCAATGCTACTACGTTGATTTTAAACGGGGTGGTTCAGACAATGCCAGCAGGAGTTTCCTTCACTGCACCTGGATTAGATGATTCAAAGTATGGTCCTATTCCTATCGGATTTGACTTTAACTTCTTTGGAACCAACATCTCAACTTTGAACATTGGAACCAACGGGGTAATAAACTTCGGTTCATATGCCTCATTTGCTGGTAATCAATTTATCTTCACTGGTGGATTCCCTAATGCTTCAAATCCTGCAAGCACCATCGCGGTGTGTGCACGTGACTTGCGTTTTGGTACACCAGCAGGTAATGGTACTTTGCGTTATTGGGTTGAGGGAGTTGCCCCAAATCGTAGATTTGTTGTTCAGTATGCCAATGTACCCATTTGGTCAGGCGTAGTTACTGGTGCTAATCCAAGCGGATTCCAGAACGCCGAAGCCGTTCTTTATGAAACATTGGGTCAAGTTGATATTCGTGTAGCCAATGCAACCAATGGTACTTCAACCACAGCTGCTGAGATTAACAAGTATATCGGATTACAGGATGCTACCCGTACAATTGGTGCTACAGCTCCTAATTGTAGTGCTCCATTCCAGCAAAACTTCTGGAACGGAATCAGTAATTCAATTTCTTCTCCTTTGGCTTGGTCATTTATACCTCCAAAGAACTACACTTACAACTGGTCTAATACAGCCAATACTACTGTAGAGAATGCTAGCACTGCAAGTCTTTCTGGTACAGGTTCAGGTTTGGCTAGTCCAACGAGTGTAACAACTACCTCTACAACGCAGTCTCCAAATGGGGATATCACTTACCAAGTTTTCATCAAGGACCCTATAACAGAGTGTTCTAATGTTTACAACGTGGCTGTTGATGTTACTGCCACGCCTGGTGCGCCTGTTACAGCATATGGCACAGCTACTCCATTTGAATTGTGCGGAACACAAGTTCCTAACAATGGAAATGCTTTGGTTTCTTGTCCTACTTGTACTGGATCAGTTTCTTATAACTGGTATACTGCTGCAACCGGTGGTGAGTTGTATCAGGGTTCTATCTCTGAGAACTTTAACTCAGGAACCAATCCTGGTACATTTACTTTGTACGGTGCAGCTGGTGCTGCTACAGGAGTTACTGGTACCAACCAAGCTCAGTTGTTGAATACACGTTGTGAATTAACACAACCTCTAGCTTCTCAATATGGGGCTATTTTGTTGGGTTCAACGGGTGTTAACACCAATGCTTACAACATCAATTTTGATTTCCAAGTGGATCAATCATCGGGTGATGGTGGAGCAGATGGTATGTCTTATTCTTTCGGTGACGACGTGGTTGCTACCCAGGAATTAAGCATGAATGCTGAGAACGGAACAGGTTCTAAGTTGAAAATTGCCTTTGTTACTTATACCAACGGTACAAGTCCTCAAGGTATCTATTTGATGTACAACTCTACCATCAACGAGCAATCAACAGCAATAGCCAATGGTGTATTGGCCTATTCAAGCAACGTTTCATGGAAGAATACGTCATCTATGGTTAACTTCAGCATTCAAATTGATGCCAATGGTTTGGTGGATGTATTGTTGAATGGATCAGCTATTTTCAATGATGTTCAATTGCCAGTTGGTTACTTGGCGGAAAACAAAGCTACATGGAAGCATGTGTTTAAAGCAAGAACAGGGGGTTCATTCTCTCGTTGTGCTATTGACAACATGGTGGTGGTTTCTCAGCCTGCACAAACTTTCAGTGGTATTGTTCAGCCAGTTAGCACCAGTGCTACCTACTATGTACAAGGAATTGATGGAATTTGCGGAAGTGCAACTCGCACGCCTGTAGCTATCCAAGTTAATCCAGCTCCGGCATTTGCAATCACACCTAATTTCACTTCATGTGCTAATGCGGTTTCTAGCATATCTGTAGTTACTGGAGCAACCAGCTATACTCAGTTTACTTGGGCTCCAACAGTTGGAGGATTTTTGTTCAGTGATGCAGCATGCACCGTACCATATACTGGAGGAAGTGCTACTATCGTTTACATTAAGCCAACTGCTGTAGGTTCTTTGCCAACGATTACATGCTCAGCATTGGATACCAATGGTCCAGCTGGTAATCAGTGTTCTAGTGTTGCCAATTGTGAGGTTAATGTGGTTGCAGCTCCTGCAGCTCCAGTAATTACAGCCAGTGCAACATCAGTTTGTTCAGGAAACACAGTTACCTTCACAACTGCATCATTGACTGCACCTTATTGCGCACCAGTGGGTAATTCAACAACCCGTGGTATCAATAATTTCTCTACCACTGGAGGTATAACCAACATTACCAACAATGGTACTGGTGTTACTGGAAATGGTTATAACAATTACACTGCATCTTTGAGTGCATCTCAAGTTGCTGGTTCATCCATCAACTTCTCTGTTGCTTCAACGAGTCTAGATGATGGTTATGCCATTTGGGTAGACTGGAACCAAGATGGTGTTTTCCAATCTACTGAAAGGGTAGCCAACACAACAGGTTGGACAGCAACATTCACAGGTTCATTTGTGGTGCCTGCAACGGCATTGAATGGTACTACAAGAATGCGTGTATTGTCTCACTATTCTTCTACCAATCCTGCAGATCCTTGCGTGAACTCTACGTCTGTAGAAATTGAGGATTATGCATTTGTGGTGTCAGGCGGTGTTGCTGCTCCAGTATACACTTACAACTGGACTCCAGCTTTGGCCGGTAATGTAACAACTGGTAACGGAACATCCAATGCCATCACTTCAGCAACTGCTTTCAGTGCAGTATTGAATGATGGTACTTGTAATTCATTGCCATCCAATGTGATCAATGTGGCCATTGCCGGTACGCCAACTGCCACAGCTACGGTGACAGCGCAGTCAGGAAACTATTGTGCTCCTGTTGGTAATTCAACAGTGCGCGGAATCAATAGTTTCTCAACTACTGGTGGACTAACCAACATTACCAACAATTCCACCGGTTTAACAGGAAGCGGTTACAACAACTATACTTCTACTTTGAGTGTTTCTCAGGAGGTTGGAGGATCAGTTAGTTACTCAGTAACTTCTATCTCTGCGGATGATGGTATGGCCATTTGGGTTGACTGGAACAGAAATGGAACTTTTGAATCTACTGAACGTGTTGCGAATACAACTGGCTACAGTGCTACCCTAACAGGTTCATTTACTGTACCAGCTACTGCATTGAATGGAACCACGAGAATGCGTGTATTGGCTCACTATACAGCGCCAAATCCTGCAGATCCTTGTGTAAATTCCGCTTCAGTAGAGATTGAGGACTATGCATTTGTTGTGGTAAATGGTGTTTCTAATACGCCATGTCCTGGAAGTACATTCAATTTGGCTGCTGTTGCTGCCAATGGTGGAGAACCATATACTTACGCTTGGACAGTTTCTCCAGCGGGAGCTGCAACCATTGCCAATGCTAGTGCTGCTTCAACAACTGCAGTTGTCAATGCAGATGCAACCTTTACAGTTACTGTAACGGACAATTGTACTGGAACTGTGGTGGCTACAACATCTGTTGCGGACGTATTGGAAAATCCAATTACGGTTTCTCCAGCTACAGCAACTGTGTGCGGTAATCCAGGTACTACTTTCACTGCTTCAGGAGCTTCAACTTATGTTTGGACAGCCAATATCACAAATGCCGCGTTGAGTTCAACTCAAGGTGCAAGTGTTGTTGCAAGCCCAACTGAAACAGCTACTTATACAGTAACTGGTACCTACGGAAACAACTGTTCAGCTACTGCAACTGCTGTATTGAATTACACAGCTCCAGCTTACACAGTTACTGTGAATAATAGCTTGCCGAACTCTTCTTTGTGTGGAGTTGCTGGTACTGCAACTTTGACTGCTGCTACTTCAGGCACTGGTAACTATACTTATTCTTGGACTCAGCTTTCTGCTGGAAGTTCAACCTTTACAGGTGCAACCAATGCAGCTACCGCTACTGTAAGCGTACCTCAATCTGCTGAATCAGCAACTTATGAGTATGCTGTTGTTGTATCTGACGACCAAGGCTGTTCAGTTCAAAATGAAGCGAGTGTGTTGTACTTTACATTCCCAGATTTCCAAGCTACCATTAATGGATCAGCTACTACAACACCTCAGTGCCCCAACACTTCCATTAATTTGGCTGCTGGTTTGAGTGCAGGTGCATTCAGTGTTTCTACAGCTACTTACAACTTTGAAACTGCTCCATTGGCTGGTATTACTAGCTTGGTGAATAATGGTGTTGCAGATGTTCCGATTAGCGTTGGATTTGGTTTGGATGATGTTGCTTGGAACAACCAATCAATAGGATTCCCATTCAATTTCTTTGGAACAGAGTACACCAGTTTCAATATCAGTTCAAATGGTTTCTTGCAGTTCACTCCTGGTAACTTGGGATCCATCACGGATTTGAATTTTGCCAATGCATTGCCAACTCCCTTGGAGCCAACCAATGCTGTGTTTGTATGTGCAGGTGACTGGAACTTCAATGGTGCTACCTCATCTAAATTGCGTTACTGGACTGTTGGATCCGCTCCAACACGTAAGTTGGTTATTGAGTATGATGTACCAGGATTCAACGGTAACGGTCAGGTAAAAGCCCAAGCTCATATCTTTGAAACAACTGGTGTTGTGGAGGTTCATGTTGCTATTGCTTCATCTTCAGATGCTAAGACTGTTGGGGTTCAGAATGCCGCAGGTACCATTGGTTCTGCTGCACCTAACTTCAATGCATCTACAGCAACCAACTGGAGCAATCAAGCATGGAGATTTAACCCTCCGGTTACTTATACCTATGCTTGGACTGCCAATAACGGTTCTACTGTGGCAAGTGCTACGTCTGAGTTGACAACTTCAACGCCTAACGTAGGTAATAACGTTTACTCAGTTGCCATCACCAACCCTATATCAGGTTGTGTGAAAACAGATGATGTGAGTATCACCATTGCTGCAGCTCCTGTTGTTAGCTTTACCTCAACCAATCCAGCAACGCCTTGTATTGGTTCTGCGGTAACCTATACCACACAAGCCGGGATGTCCTTTTATTCTTGGATCTTCAATGATGGAAATAACGCTCCATTGGTTCTAGGAACAGATTATACCGTTACAGGCAATACCTCTACTTCTAACAGTGTGAATGTAACATGGCTTACCACAGGCACTAAGAAGGTTGTTGTGAATTACAACAGCGCACTAGGCTGTCCTTCTGCTGGCGCTGCTGAAGCAGTAGCTAATCCTATCACTACAGTACCAGGTACTTTGGTGTTTACAGCCAACGCTGCAAATACTGGAGGAACCATTGTTTACAATGCAACTGGTGCTCAAGGTAGTGTTGTAGGATGGCAGCGTTCTACAGACAATGGTACATCTTGGCAGGCTATGTCTCCAAATGGACCTGGTTCGTTCACTTTCAGCAACCTTGCGACAACTACATTGTACCGTGTGTTGGTTGCCAACGGAAGTTGTACGGTTCTTCCGACCAACATCATCACTGGCATAATACCAGGAAATGGAGTTGCCAACGCTGTTGTGATCAATAACATTGGTCAATTTGGAACAGGTGTTCAAACATCTTTCTCTGCCAACCTTGCTGGCGTTTCAGGTAATGAGGTATGGTATTCATTCACTGCATTGAGCAATGCCATTAGAATATCAGTAGTTGGTGCTACTGGCGTGGCTGATGACAATGAAATCTCATTGTACGACGGTCCTGCTACAACACCAATGATTCCTCTAATGACTGAGAATGATGTGAACAGCGCTTCTGCAGTTGCTGAGAAAGGAAGTGAGATTTTGTTGACGGACCAATTGGTTCCTAATCAACCTTACTTGTTCTCTGTAAAGAATAACAACGCAACAGCAGGTCAAGTGACCATTGTTATCTCTTATTTGAGAGCTTCTGAGGGAGACATTATGCCATACACCAACTATTCAGGGGTGTATAACACAACATGTCAAAACTTTAAAGCCAAGTTCAGAGCCAATTCAACAGGTTACACTGTAAAGCGTTGGGCTGATCAAGCTGCGGCGAATGCTTTTGTAGCTTCAGGTACAGGAACACCATCATTTGTATTTGCTATTCCTCCAGGATCGGGAACAGTGGCATCTACAGTATGTCAATTGGGTAGATTCTTACCTGCCAATATCTTAAGCGGTTCAGCAGTAACTTACTATGTAACTGTTGATGCATCTTACAACTTGGCTGATGCTGCTGGCAATATGAATGCTTTGACAGCAATAGGTAATGTTGTTTCTCCAATTGGTTTAAATTCAGAAGCAGATCTTAACGTACGCGCAAGTGATCGTTGTCCTGTTTCGAAAATTGTAGCTACAGGTACAATTGCTACCAACCGCTCAGTTTGCGGTGTGCGCAATTACGACTATGAGTTTGCAATGGTATTACCAAGTGTGAGTATTCCTGTCAATGCTGCCGGCCCAGTGGGTGGATCTCGTATCCTTGCTATCAATACTGTCCCAGGTATCGGTAATGGTCAGACATACGATGTGAAGATTCGTGCAAGACACGTTGATAATGCTACCAATTCTAACTATGGAACAGCTGCTTGCGTAAAAACAACAGGTGTTGCAGGAATGCCAACAATTGAAGACGAAGGTGTTATTGCCGAGCGTTCTTTCAATGGTGTTACTACTAGCATCTATCCTAACCCCAACAATGGTTCTAGTGTAAACTTGAACATTGATGGCTTGGAAGGAGAGTTGCAAGTTCGTATCACAGACGCTACTGGTCGCATGGTTTACAGTAACCGTTACATCGTAGAAGGTGCAATGAATACTACCATGGACTTTGGTCAGAACTTGGCTGGCGGAGTATACATGGTTGAAATGGTTCAAAACGGTCAATTGAACACCATGAGAATGGTGGTTAACCGATAAGATTCTTTTAGTTTCTTAAAAGGGCGCCCATCGGGCGCCCTTTTT
>CAZNVU010000035.1:0-21466 GCA_964576575.1 uncultured Chryseobacterium sp. | reverse complement strand
AAAATCAAGGCAAAGAAAAAGGCAGCTAGGAAGTTCAAATTTCTCATAGAAAACTATTTATCTTTCAAATATAATAGAACTATACTTTTTTCAAAACATCAAATCCTAAAATCAACGATCATTTTTTTCGTCTCAAATAAAAAGGATAGGATTAATATGTCGCTCCTATTTTGATATCGCTCCCACGGAGCTTTTAAGGTCTTGCACTTCAATATTCTATTAAAATGCCGTTCCTCCGGAGCTGTATAGAATCACAAACATAAACGATTCACTACAACGCTTCCCTCTTCCCTCTTCCCTCTTCCCTCTTCCCTCTTCCCTCTTCCCCCTTCCCACTTTCCTCTTCCCTCCTCTCCTCGTGAAACACCACGCCCACTCCACGCCCTGACTTTGTAACCCACACCGTTTTCAACAAATAGACTCTCGCTAAGCGTTATTTATCAGCACCTTACCACGTTATCAACAATTGCCAATTGCATTTCGTGTGTATAACTTGAACGTGGAACAGGGTGCGTTTCCGAAGAAAAAAAACGAAATTCGCAAGAGCGTGAAACACACGTGGAACAATTTTTAAAGCGAGAAAGAATGGGTAAAATCATTACCGTAGCCAACCAAAAGGGCGGCGTTGGAAAAACCACTTCAGCCATCAACCTGGCCGCCTGCTTTGGCGTATTGGAGTACAAAACCCTATTGGTGGACGCCGATCCCCAAGCCAATGCCACCTCAGGTGTAGGTATTGATCCCAAAGATGTCAAAACAAGTATCTATGAGTGCTTGGTCAATGACGTTCACCCCAGAGAAATCATCATCCCTACTGAAAATCCTAACCTGGATTTGATTCCAGCCCATATCGACCTCGTCGGTGCGGAGATTGAATTGATCAGCTTGGAAAAAAGAGAATACCAAATGCGCGCCGCATTGGAAAAGGTGAAAGATGATTATGATTTCATCATCATCGACTGCTCCCCCTCTCTTGGACTTGTAACGGTGAACGCATTGTCTGCTTCAGACAGTGTTATCATTCCTGTGCAGTGCGAGTACTTTGCATTGGAAGGTTTGGGCAAACTTTTGAATACCATCAAAATTGTACAACAAAAACTCAACCCTGAGTTGTCCATTGAAGGCATTTTGTTGACGATGTACGATACCCGCTTGCGCTTGAGCAACCAAGTATTGGAAGAGGTGAAAGTGCATTTCCAAGAATTGGTTTTTGATACGGTGATTCACCGCAATACCACCTTGGGTGAGGCGCCTAGCTTTGGTCAAACCATCATCATGCACGATGCAAGCTGCAAGGGTTCTATCAATTATTTGAACTTGGCCAGAGAGATTCTACAAAAGAACGACATGACCAAAATGAAGGGAGAGGATAAATACATCGACGTAGACAATGGCTAAGAAACAAGCATTAGGACGCGGATTGAGCGCATTGCTCGAGAACGCAGGTAATATAGTTAAGGAAAAAAACGAAACCAAAGCTGCAGTGGTGGTTCAACCCGAACCCGCTGTAGAATTAAAAGACAACGAGACCATCGGCCACATTGCCGGTGACATCTCCCTCATTTCAGTAGCTTGGATTGAAGCCAATCCTTTCCAACCTCGTCAAGAATTCTCTCCAGACGCCTTGATTGACTTGGCGCAGAGCATTCGCGAATTGGGTTTGATTCAACCCATCACGGTTAGAAAAATATCAGCCAAGAAATACCAGATCATCAGCGGTGAACGCCGCTTCCGCGCCTCTCAAATGGCAGGCTTGGAAGAGGTTCCAGTTTATGTGCGAGCTGCGGACGATCAAGGCATGCTGGAAATGGCGTTGGTGGAAAACATCCAACGTGAAAACCTCAACGCCATCGAGGTGGCCATCTCTTTCAAACGTTTGATGGAAGAATGTAGCCTAACCACTGAGGCGTTGGCGGAGCGTGTGGGTAAGGACAGAACAACAGTGACCAACTATGTTCGTCTTCTAAAATTGCCACCAGACATTCAAATGGGCATCATTGAAAAGCGCATTTCCATGGGACATGCACGTGCTTTGATCAATATCCCAGAGTCCAAGCAATTGAACATTTACAAGACCATCATTGAGAAAGACCTCAGTGTGCGCAAGGTAGAGGAATTGGCCAAAGAAGACGATGTGCCCAAGTTGTTCCGCCCTGCCAAAGTCATTTTGCCTGTTGAGTTTCAAAAGATGCAAGCAGAGTTGCGCTTGAAATATGGAAAGAGGGCCAAGGTGCAACGCGCAGACAGCGGAGTAGGTAAATTGGAAATACCATTCAACAATGATGATGATTTGCAACGCATCATCGATCTATTGGGATTGTGAGACTTTTGTTCTTCATAGCTTGGCTTTTTCCAATTTGTCTTTTGGGACAAAGTGAGGTGGATACAACCTCAGCAGCTCCGAGCGCAAAAAGAACTTTCCACGACAAATGGAATGAACAACCTTCGCCTTTGAAGGCCACTGTTTTTTCAGCGGTGCTGCCAGGGGCAGGACAAGTCTACAACAAAAAATATTGGAAGGCTCCCATTGTCTGGGCGGCTGTCGGAACCTGTGTTTACTTTATTGGCAGAAATAGCAAAGAATATCAGTATTACAAGTCGGAATACATCAAGGCTGCGGATACCGATCCCTTGACCACGAGCGAGTTTACCGCTGCGCAAATCAAGCCAGTCATGGATACCTACCGTCAGTGGTTGGACTTGAGTTATTTTAGTTTATTGGGCGTTTATGCCTTGCAAATCATCGATGCACATGTGGACGCGCATTTATCATCCTTTGACATCAGCAGGGATTTGAGTTTGCATTGGGCGCCGGTTCGCATTCAGCAGCCGGGACAATCCAAACTTGGATTATCTTTATCGCTACAATTTTAAAGCATGCGAGTAGCCATTTTGGGATATGGTAAAATGGGCAAAGCCATTGAACCCATTCTTATCGAACGAGAACATGAGATTGTTCTAAAAGTCAACAGTGAAAACCCGCTTAAATCTTCGGATTTGAATGGTGTTGATGTTGCCATAGAAGTCAGTCGTCCTGATTTGGCAATGTTTCATATTGAACAATGTTTGTCCGCCAAAGTTCCCATTGTGATAGGAACAACAGGATGGTATCAGCATTTGACAGAAATAAAAACCAAGGTTGAAAACGAAGGATTACACCTTTTGTACGCCACCAATTTTTCAATTGGGGTGCACATGGTATTTGCCCTGAATCAAATCTTGGCCAAATGGATGAATCAATATCCTGGCTATACACCCAGCATTGAGGAGATTCATCATACTGCCAAACTGGACGCCCCATCCGGCACAGGAATCACATTGGCTGAAGGCATATTGGACAACATCCATCGGAAAGACCATTGGGTGAATCGCGCCAGCGCAACAGAAAATGAATTGGCTTTAACTTCTATTAGAGAAGAAAATGTTCCAGGCACGCACACCGTTTCGTATGTTAGCAGTGTGGATACCATTGAACTAAAACACATTGCACACAACCGAAATGGATTTGCACTTGGGGCTGTTCAAGCAGCCGAGTGGCTCATCAAAAATCCAGGTATTCACAGCATGCAAGAATTTTTAAACTTTACAACGATATGACCATCGGACTTCCTGAGTTGCTTTTTTTCATACTCATCGTCATTTACTGCATTACCCTTCCCAAAATATTGGCCCGAGCTGGTCAAAAATCTTGGATGGCCTACTTCCCCATTTTGCAATTTTTCCCATGGATGAAAGCCATCCAACGTCCCTGGTATTGGGCGTTGTTGATGTTGGTGCCTGGAGTGAATTTCATCATGATGGTGATTGCACAAGTAGAACTGGGCATAGCCTTTAATCAACGCAGCACCAAAGAACAATGGCTATTTGGCGCATTGCCCTGGTGGCGTTTGATACAACTTGCTTTCCAGCAAAAAAGCATAGAATATGTTGGACCACGTTCATGGGAAGGGAAGAAAAAAAGTTTTTCACGCGAATGGAGTGAAGCGCTATTGTTTGCCGTTGTAGCAGCTACAGTAATCCGCAGCTTCTTTTTAGAGGCCTTCACCATCCCTACTCCATCTATGGAAAAGAGCATGTTGGTGGGCGATTATTTGTTTGTCAGCAAATTCTCTTACGGAACCAAGTTGCCACAAACCCCCATGAGTGTGCCATTCATGCACAATGCCCTTCCATTCAGTGGTATGCCCAACAGCTATTTGGAGTGGTTTACCCTCCCCTACTTCCGATTACCTGGAATTGGAAAAGTAGACCGTTTTGATCCTGTGGTTTTCAATTTCCCCCATGGCGATACCATCTTGGTTGACCCCTATTATGCAGGACACGATTACTATGGCATATTGAGACAAGAGGCCATGTTCATGGCTCAAGGATTTGACAACTATGCCAAAGATCCTGAGAAGTTCGAGGCATTGGCCAGAAAGAACTTTACAGAAAAGAAAGTATGCGTTTCTTGTGCCGCACAAAAAGGATTGAGAAAGGCCATGCCCATTGGTGGATTGCGTTACCGTCCAATGGACAAAAAAGAAAATTACATCAAGCGTTGCATTGGTTTACCTGGTGATGAGATTAAAATCAAACACCGCCAAGTATTCATCAATGGACAGGCCATTGAAAATCCAGAAGGATTGATGTTCAACTATGAATTTCAGTTGAAGAATCCAGCCTATGCCAATCGAATCCAAAGCAAATACAGCATCAACATTGACGATTTGAACAATGTCCCTGACTCCTTGGGACAGCCATCCAATGTGTTCACTTGCCCCCTATCACAAGATGTTTACAACGAGTTGAAGAGCAATCCTGAAGTGGTTTGGATAGAGGCACAAGATGAGGTTTTCAGCCGCAACCCTCCCGGAACTTTGTTTCCCAATAGTTTGAATCCTGCATTTGAAAATTGGACAGTGGACAATTACGGTCCTGTTGTCATTCCTGCCAAAGGAATGAGCATACCCATGAATGCATTGAACTATGAAATGTACCAAAGGGTGATTCGTGTTTACGAAGGACATAAATTGGAACATCGCGGAAACGACTTTTACATTGATGGACAAAAGGCGACACAATACACCTTTGAAAGTGACTACTATTGGATGATGGGAGACAACCGACATCATAGTGCTGACAGTCGTTTCTGGGGATTTGTTCCAGAAAACCATGTGGTTGGAAAGGCTGTGTTTACTTGGTTCTCCAAGGCTGACCCCAACTACCAAGGCCACAGCAAAATCAGATGGGACAGAATGTTTAAACTGGTGGATTAATCGATGTACGCCGTTCCCACTTTTCTGTTTCCTCCGATATCTTATTGTATTTTTTTAAACCAGGCACATCCGCAAAAGGATGTGCTTTCATTTTATCACAAACAGAGTCCTCGGAATCATTTTGAAATCCTAGGGGCCAATGGTAGACAAAAAATCACTTTTGGCATAAAGAGCAACCAAGGTATCAAAACGCCTTTGCAGGAGGTCTATTTGGATGATGGAGATTGGGCCAGGTCAGCCATTCGGTCTATTCAATCAGCTTATGGGAAAAGTGCTTTTTACTTTTTCTATCAGCACGAATTGGAGGACATGATGGCTTCCTTCCCTCAACAGAAATTGGTTGATGTGCACCAAACCATTCACCAATGGCTTCAACGCTATGGAATGGTTCCTGCTTGGCCTGAAATAGAGGAAGGAGCGCAAGTCATTACCATAGAAAAAAAATGGGAGATTACCTCTCCCATCTTATCGTATCATCAAGTTTTTCAGGATCGATTCACGTTCCAAAATGACTTGAGCATTTTGGATTTGATGTTTAATCTGGGGCCTGAAGCCAAAAGTTATTTGGCTCTACATCCCCATGTTAGGCCTGTCCTTGTGGACCGCCAAAGTTCATCGGTATAATGGGATCCTGTCCCAATGTCTCCTGAATCTTTCCGTGCTGTGATTCAAACTTTTGAATATTATCCGCCAATGCACGTTGTAATCGCTTGGCATGTTGAGGTGTCAACACAATTCTGGATACCACTTTAGCCTTGGGAACACCCGGCATCATTCTGATAAAATCAACGATAAATTCTGCTGGAGAGTGGGTAATTACAGCCAAGTTGGAGTATTTACCTTCTGACATTTCTTCACTCAACTCGATATTGAGCCCTTCATCCTTTTGTTGTGACATGTTACAATATATTTTTTAGTTCAATTAATTCAGTTATGGTAAAAGTAGGATGAACATTGTGTCGGTGGTCATCGAACTTTAAAAAAACTTGATCCATCCCCACTCCTCTTGCGCCTAGGATATCAGCGTCCCAATCATCACCGATCATCAAACTATCTTGCGCGTTGGTTCCTGCTAATTCAAAAGCATACTGAAATATCGTAGGGTTTGGTTTTCGAACTCCTACATCTTCACTGTTGATGTTGTGGACAAAAAAAGGCGTCAGACCACTTCCATCCATCTTGACGCCTTGAATCTCCTTGAAGCCGTTGGTGATGATGTGCATTGTGTACTTGCCTTCTAGGTATTGCAAAATCTCCAAAGCACCAGGAATAACATGTGGTTGACGGGGGCATTGCTCAACAAAAGCTGCAGCAAATTGCTCCATCCATTCGGCGTTGTATGCAAAGCCAATGTCGTCCATGGATCTTGAAAATCTTGCGGTGCGCAATTCCTCTTTGGTCATCGTGCCCTCTCTGTACATGGCCCACACCCTTGCATTGTGTTTCAGATAGGCTTTATTGAAACTTTCAAACAAAGCCTCATCAATACCAAACTGCACAAACATTTGACGCAATGTAAGTTCCGCATTTCTGTGAATGTCCCATAGCGTGCCATCCAAATCGAAAAAAAGATGTTTGTACTTACTCATTATCTTTGCATTTTAATACAACGTCACACAATCGATGACTGTAACCCACTTCGTTGTCATACCATCCCACAACCTTAACCATATTACCGATGACAGAGGTAAGACCGGCGTCATAAATGCAACTGTGTGCATTGCCTATGACATCACAAGACACAATGGGATCTTCTGTATACTCCACAATTCCGGCCCATCTGGATTGGGCAGCCTTTGCAAATAGGTCGTTGATTTGATCTGTGGACAATGGTCGCTTAACGATGCTTGTAATATCCGTCAATGAACCATCCGGCACAGGGACACGCATTCCGCAGCCTCCCATTTGATCTGAAAGATGCGGAAAGATTCTGGTCAGCGCCTTTGCCGCGCCAGTTGTTGTTGGCACTATGCTTTGTACGGCAGCCCTTCCGCGACGCCAGTCTTTGTGCGGAGCATCGTGCAAACGTTGATCTCCTGTATAAGAGTGAACGGTGGTGATAGAACAACTTTCTATTTGACAATGCTCATCAATCAACTGAATCATGTGTGCCGCGCTGTTGGTGGTGCAAGATGCACAACTGATGACATTGGATTGATGGATGACTTCATCATTGATTCCCAAAACCACCATGGGCACATCCTCCTCTTCAGAAGGCGCTGATAAAATGACCTTGCTTACACCGCTGGATAGATGATTGCTCAATTGCCCGTAGCTTTTGAAAAGCCCTGTGGACTCAATCACCACATCCACTTCCCATTGCGACCAATCGATAACCTCATTGGGTGTGGCCTTTTGATGATAACAAGTGTTGCTTTCATCTGCACTCCAACCACTTTCAGTGCGGGCAATGGTGTTTTTTAATGATCCATGTATACTGTCATACTGCAAGAGATGAAACATGGTATTTTCATCATACAAATCAGCAACGACGACAATTTGAATATTGGGATAATCCAAGGCAGCCCTATAGACTCCTCTTCCAATTCTTCCAAAACCGTGAATTCCAACCTTAACCAAACGATTGTCTTTCATTACAACATGTGCTTTTCAGCATGATAAGAAGAACGAACCAAAGGACCACTCTCCACATGTCTGAATCCCATTTGCTTCCCTAAAGTCTCATATTCAGCAAAGCGCTCTGGAGTAATAAATTCAGCAACAGGTAAATGTTTGGGCGTTGGCTGTAAATATTGACCCAAGGTAATAACATCCAAACCCACTGCTCTCAAGTCTTCCATGGTTTCTAAAACTTCTTGATGAGATTCACCAAGGCCCAACATCACACCGCTCTTGGTGCGCATTCCGCCTTGTTTCAATCGGCGAAGCACCTCAAGACTTCTATCGTATTTGGCTTGGATTCTGACTTGCTTGGTCAATCTTCTAACGGTCTCCAAATTATGAGAAACAATCTCGGGAGCAACGTCAATGATGCGTTGTAGATTTTCCCATTTTCCTGCGAAGTCAGGAATCAAAGTTTCCATGGTCACCCCTGGAGCCTTTCTGCGGACAGCTTCTACTGTCTGCACCCATATCTCTGAACCGCCATCTGGAAGATCATCGCGATCAACTGACGTGATGACGGCGTGCTTAACCTTCATTAAAAAAATAGATTCAGCCACATGCTCCGGCTCGTGCGGATCGACGTTCAAAGGTCTACCCGTAGCCACCGCACAAAAGCCACATGACCTTGTGCAAATATTGCCCAGTATCATAAAGGTAGCTGTTCCTTCACCCCAACACTCGCCCATATTGGGACAATTTCCGCTTTCACAAATGGTGTGCAACTTGTGCTCAGTAACCAAGCCGCGTACCATCTTATAATTCTCTCCAGTAGGCAGTTTCACTCTCAACCATTTTGGTTTTGGAACACGGCCTGTTGTCAACTCACTCATTTCTTGTTGTATTTTGAACCAAAAAAGAATCGTGTATAAATGGCCGGAAAAATGAAGTGATTTCTTGCACGGTCATTGTATCGATTCAATATTTCTTGTGACATGATTTCTATTCGCTTGGGGTAAACATCGGCCGTTGCGCCAATCTCAACTCCTCTGATTCCATTTTCTGATGGGCTGTACTCAAATCGCAACGCAAATTTGAAAAACAACCCCAATTGAACTTTTGTTTCATTCAATCCTGTAAGGTTGGAAGACCTTCCGTAAATGTTATCGGTGTAATGTTCATTGGGATTGAACTTCTCAGATCGCACCTGATAACGACCCAGTACAGTAGACGCGTATAAAATTTGCAAATAAACAGGCTTAACAAATCCGATCGATGGACCCACTTGCCAGAGGCGATCAATCTGCACCCCGTTCTTTCTTAACTTCTCGGCAAACTCCTTATTCTGTCCCATTCCAAGTCGCAAGACAAAAAAACTATTCATCTTTCCGTAATAATACGCCCGGGCTTGTGGGTCTTGGAAATAGGATTTGACTTCCTTTTCATGGCGGTAAAAATGCATGTCCGCACTCCATTTCCAAAAGGTGTAGGCATCTTTTCCTTTGGTGTAAACATCACCCCCAAAGCCCCATCCATTGGATTGGAAGGTTAATGCATATGAACGTTCACGATCATGCAAAATGTTTCGCGGCACACCATCATCAGTAACCTGCGCATTGCTCAGCAAAGATGTCATGAACATTGATAAAAAAAAGATCCAGGCTTTTTTCATTCCTACAAAGATACATCTTCATCGTAACTTTGTTTTTGAACAAAACATAATAAAATGCACAGTATAGAAGTTCAGTATTTAGGTGAATTGCGCTGCCAAGGATTGCACCTCAAAAGTAACAGCACCATCCTATCAGATGCACCAGTTGACAATCATGGTCGAGGAGAAGCATTTTCGCCTACAGATCTCACTTGCACTTCACTGGCCATGTGCATGTTGACCATCATGGGTATATCCGCCGAAGAAAAAAACATCAGCCTTCAAAACGTATCTGCGCGTGTTACTAAGCACATGGGAACTGAGCCAAGAAGAATAGTTAGAATTGGAATTGAAATATTGGGTAACTGGAACGAACTCACAGAACGTGAGTTATCGATAATAAAAAATGCCGCAAACACATGCCCTGTAGCTAAGAGCATACATCCCGACATTCAAGTTGAAACTTCTTGGGTAAACTACCCTTCAATTACTTGATTGGTGCGCTTACAGGAGCTTTGTCATATGCGGCGCACTTTGGGTGCTTGGAAACACAAGCCGTGGCAGTTAATGACAAAAGCACCAAGCAGAATAATAATTTTCTGTTCATATTCGTTGAATTTGATCACAAATATAAAACAATGATTGTTGTTCGCATCACATTGACGCTTCTTTTATCAACACTCCTTTTGGCTCCAACCAAAGCAAATGAATGCTCTATTCATTCTGCTTTTTCTGACTCAATACCGGAACATTACCTTTTGATGCATGGGGAAGACACCGTTTACAACGGGAATGATACTGAAGAAGTTTCTCGATGGTCCAAAAATTTTCTACGTCCATTTTGGAAAAGAGGATACGCACTTGCGCGATGGGAACTTCAACCTAAATGCGATAATTCAGCATCTGTAAAATACTCGTTTGTACAAGGCCAATTGATCACCAAAGGAAAAATTTCTGGTTGGGATGGAGAACTCATGGATGAATCACTGGCACCAATCGTGCTGGACTGGAAAAAAGGGAAACTGCTCACTGGAAAATCTCCAAACAGTTTAAGCAATTCTTACGGAATTCAAATTACCCGAGCTGAGATTTTCTTTGAAGACAGTGTTGCGCAAATAAAGGTTATCATATCACCATCAAAGAGCCAATTTTTTGATGGGCTGATTGGACTGCAGCAAATAGATGGTAAATCCATATTGGTTGGAGATTTCAAAATGAATTGGGTGAATGCCTTCAGAAAAGGAGAGTCTTTTTACGTTAGATGGCAACGGCAAGATATATCTACGCAAAGAATGGAGCTGAATGCTCAGATTCCCTTTATTATGCGTAAGGCCTTTGGTTTCACCAACTACTTTGATTTTTTCAGGAAGAAAGACCAGGTTTTTCAAACGCACTTAAAATCCCAAGTACTGATTCACTTACAAGATCAAAAAAGCTGGTCAACCGGGATTGAAATAAAAAACAACCAAAGCTTAAGAATTGGGGATCAACTCTTCAGCCAACATCAATTGTGGGTGAATACATGGAATGACCAAAATTTAATACTAGAATTTGCGGCGGGTAGAAGAAAGGCAACCCAAAGCATTTCAGATTCGCTGGTAAAAAAAACTGACCAACTGTACCGCTGGGAATGCCATTGGACAAATGGTTGGGAACAAAAATCATGGGTTCTGAACTTAAAACTGCACAGTTTAGGCTTCTATGGCCAACAATTGGAGTTGGCTGAGATGCTGAGGATAGGTGGACCAAAAAACATTCGAGGATTCAATGTTGAATCGATTTTTGTATCGCAATGGAACGGATTTCAGAGTGAATGGGGTTACCAACTTCCTAGTGTATTGGGCTATGTATTTGTTGATGGGGGAATTAGTCAAACTTTGGCCATTCGCAACTATCATCAATCCTATGGTTTGGGAGCCAAAATCAATAGAAATGACATTCAGCTATCATTGGAATATGGTTGGGGAATCTTTCCAAAACAATCCATTGATTTTAGACAAGGCATTTTGCACATTGGATTTAACCAAAGATTTTAAGCGACGATGATGTTGTACATTTGAAGCTATGATTGTAAAAGGTCTGAATTTTTTAATGATAACAGTTTACTGTTTGATTTGGATTTCCTGTCAAACAGCGCAGCAAGGCGTATCCACAGAAAATACAAGTCCTAAACGATACAATTGGCATCTTAGGCAGATGCATCCTTCTTTTGGAATTGTAAATCGCGACTCCATCAAAGGAACAACAATTGAAATTCAATTCAACACCAACGAATTCATTACTGATCAACCCTTGTTTCTTGAGTTCAACGCCAACGTTTTGGTTCATGACAGTATGGTTTTGTATCAAAAAAAGTTTAATATTCCAACACTCCCGGTCGGAACTCAAGGATATTGGACAGGAAAGGTTCAATTTCCACAAGAAGCAACCCGACTTCAGGATGTCGTCTTGAAATTTGGCCCTAATGGTTTAGCTGATCAATTCTACCTAAATTGGCCATTGGGCAAAAGCGGTTGGTGGTCGGAGCATTTTGCACAAACCAGCGTTTTGGAGGCCGGTAAAAAACTATTTCGTTCAGGAAGTGGAATAGCCATCTACGCTCCCATGTCGGATAAGCTTCCATCTCCACCATTTTCTGCTAACGCTCCCTTTGTGCCAGATACCTATGAAGTTCTGTCCACCGACAGTATTGTAACAACAGCAGGCGCGTACATTTTTCGCAAAGACAGTTCGACTTCTATATTGGACATTGTTTTTGCTATGGATGTCAATGTCCATCCGCAATTTCCGGAATGGGTAACAACCAGCGAAATGGCAGGCCCGATGCGGTATTTGTGTTCAAAAGAAGAATTTGATAAAATTGCCAAATCCAGCGATGGCCCTGAAAATGCAATGGAGAAATTCTGGATTCAATCCGCAGGAGGGAGAGAAAAAGCCAGAGGTCTAATCAAGACGTATTATCAGCGTGTATGGGATGCCAACTATCATTTCACCAGTTATGCCGAAGGATGGAAAACGGACAGAGGCATGATTTATCTTGTTTTTGGACATCCTGAAAAAATTGAAATGGAAAACAATCTTGAAGTCTGGTCCTACACGCTGGAAACTGGTCAATTGCAATTCGCATTTGAACGCATACAACATCCATTGTGGGGAGAGATTTTTATTCTAAAAAGAAACGAGCAATACCGCGCACATTGGGAATTTCAGGTTTCACAATGGCGACAAGGAAGAATTTTCAAATGAAGCACCAAGGAGCAAAAAATAATAATGCGCTTATCATAGGCTTTCACGCCATTGAAGCAGCAATCGAATCGGGAAAGCAGGTAGAAAAAGTACTGATCCAACGTGGACTAAAAGGCGAGTTGTTTCAAAAGACAATGGGATTGATTCAGGAAAACAACATTCCTTTTCAATACGTTCCCATTGAAAAATTGCAACGCATTTCCACCAAGAATCACCAAGGAATAATAGGATTTCTCTCTCCTGTCACCTTTGGCAACCTGGAAGAAATTGTAAGTCAAGTTTTTGAAAATGGGGAAACGCCATTGCTGTTATTACTGGACAGTTTAACGGATGTAAGAAACGTTGGTGCCATAGCCAGAACTGCAGAATGCATGGGCGCTCATGCCATTATCTTAACGGAATCTGGCAGTGCCCCAATCAATGAAGATGCCGTAAAAACAAGTGCTGGCGCATTGATGTATTTGCCTGTATGTAAAACAAAAATGGCTGCCGATGCCATATTCATATTACAGAGTATGGGAGTCAAATGCATTGCTGCCACTGAAAAAGGAAATGTATTTCCTGAACAATGCAACATGACTTTACCCCTGTGTATTGTCATGGGGAATGAAGAGAAAGGACTCTCGAGAGCAGCATTAAAAGCTGTTGAGGACTTGGTAAACATACCCATGACCGGTAAAACCACTTCACTAAACGTATCTGTTGCCGCAGGAATGCTCATCTATGAAGCCGCAAAACAAAGGAGAGTAGGACATGAGTAAAAAGATCAATCCAAAACATTTGCCTTTCAAAAAAGGAGATGTACTTGAAGTTGAAATTGATGAGATGGCCTTTGGTGGAAATGGCATTGTATGGACAGATTTGCCAGATGGTAAAGTTCCCATTTTCATTGAGAACGCCATCAAGGGGCAGATCCGGCAGGTTCAAATCACCAAAATTGATCGGCGCCACATTGAGGCAAGAGATATCGCATTGATACAACCATCGCCCAATGAAATGGAAATACCTTATCAGGCCATTCCTGGAGCGCCTTATGCCACACTGCCCTATGAATCGCAACAAGCATTCAAACAAAATGAAGTACTTCAATTGTTGAATCGCATCGGTAAAATACAAGCAGAATCTCGATTTGACACCTATTTAGCATCGCCATCCTTGTGGCATTACCGCAACAAGATGGAATACAGTTTCTCTGTGATTCGCTGGGACAAAGAAAAAAGCGACACCGTTGATGATTTTGGATTGGGATTCAAAAAAAAGGGAACCTGGTGGATCGTGGAGCCCCTCCACAAAGATTCAGGATTACTTGATGCCGACCTTGAAGGCAATTTGAAAAAAATAGAAGATTGGTGTATTAAAAGTCAATTACCGGCGTGGCATCCACCACAGCGGCATGGGTTTTATCGCTATTTGGTTGCACGAAAAAGCTACCTGCAAGATCAAATCTTGTTGAATTTAGTGACAACTGATGAAGGCATTGAAAAATTTGATTCAGAGGGCTGGGTAAAACTTTTACAGGACATTCTTGGCAAACGTTTGGCTGGTGTTATTCACACCATCAACAATGATACAGGAGACAGGGTTGATCCATTAAATGGAGAACACCTTTTACTTTTTGGAAGGGATAAAATTACGGAAGACATTTTGGGATTGCAGTTTGAAATCAGCATGAAAAGTTTCTTTCAAACCAACCCCAAAAGTGCAGAACGTCTCTATGCAAAAGCCATCGACTATGTCAAAGAAGTAGGACAATCAGGAACTATTTTGGACTTGTTTTGTGGGACCGGCACAATCTCTCAACTGCTTAAAAAGGCGGGATTCAATGAGGTTATAGGAGTGGATATCGAACCCAAAGCCATAGAAAATGCGAAGGAAAATGCCGCTCGAAACAACATTGAGAACATTACCTTCTTTGCCACTGATGTTGGGAAATTTTTATTGGAACAACCACAATACCAAAATCAACTGCAGGTCTTGATGATGGATCCTCCTCGTGCAGGAATTGCGCCTAAGACATTGCGAAAAGTTATTGACTTAAATGCCAACTACATCGTTTACATTTCTTGCAATCCTGCCACATTTGCACGTGATACGGAAACCTTGGAGACCAACGGTTACACCCTGGAAAAATGGAGCTTGATTGACCAGTTTCCGCATACCTCACATGTTGAAGTATTGGGAAGGTTTAAACGACTGGAAACCACGGAGACACCTGATTAGTGGTACTTTTTACCACTAATCACCCACCGACCTTGACACCAATCCACACATTCAAACGCATTGCCTTGCTTGATTGTTTGCAGCCATGCCCGATCCGGGATTACTTCGCCATCCACAGTACAATAAAAAGTTGGATTGGTTTTTACGCCCAAAACGCTTTCTGAAGATTTCCAATACATGGCTTTACGCGCAACGGATGAAACAACACAATAGTCCATCGCGTTCAAAGATGAGCAGGGCTGAAAATCTGATACTTGTTTGTTCCATGTGTAATACATCCAACGATCATTTGGTCCTAAAACACGCCAATCCATATCGCCATCCAAATTATAATCCTCCCATTCTACCCAGCCTAAGATGGGAACTCTGGGTTGATATTTTTTAACCAACTGGGAATAAGAGAAATCAATTGTTGTATAATAATGCAACCCATCACTGCTCCAATCAGATAGCGCAAAACGATCTTTCTCCCTTGAATTCAAACGAGGGAAATACACATCCGCAATTCCGTCCATGTTGAAATCTTTGACAATCAAGAAGTCTCGGTGCATTCCAATTTCCTCCGAAACATTGCCCTGAATAAAATGCTCATAGATCAATGCTCCGTCTGACAGTTGTTTGACCATTAACTTTTGTGCGTATACACCCAATGAAGATTCCAAAATAATTTGATCAGATTCATCAGTGGTCCACAATTCAACGATGAAACCGTCAGAAACCAATCGGAAATCTTCTTTCTTACTTTTCGAAATGGCATTGTTAACTGGCGGAGTCAGATCCAAACGACTCAACTTTCTCGTCTTCCAATAGGCTCCTTTCAGCATCACATCTACCTTTGCTATGGGAGCCGTTTTGGGAAATCCGTATTCATGATAATTCCCCCTTACTTCTTGCTGAACATAGTCAATCGTGACATCACTCAAATCTGAAATACTCAATTTCAAAAACCTTGCTTTTTCTTTATTGAAAGCAAAATAATCATTCCCTTGAGGAGCGTCGCCATGCTTGGGTACAATCAGATCCGGCAAGCCATCAAAGTTGACATCTCTAATTTCGGGGTGTCTAAATACGGCACTTTTGGGGTCGCTGTATCTTTCTCCTTGAAGACTCAAAATCCGTTGTTCAGTTGCTACATCCAAAATGGCATACCATGTCTGAATATCTCGTTGAGGTTTGGAATCAAATCGATTGGAAAGATTGGATTCTTGAACACTTTCAGCCCAAAACCAAATTTTCTCAAACAACCACCCATTGCGTTCCACCAAACGTCGCTCTATCCATTTGTCTTTTGAAACAACTTCACCTTCGAAATTCATGGGTAAATCTGACCACATGGAGAAAAGCAAGGCTTCACTTTTCCTCATCTCAACATTGAGAACTTGGTGTTTGGTAAAATCAATCTGATATAAAAAACCTTGATTAATATCCCACTGAAACAATTGATTGGGCTCTATCAAGTGAGTCTCTGATTTCCATTGGTATGTTTCTCGATTTGAAGTGTCCTCTACGGCTAGGTAAAGCGACCTATAAATCAACGGAAGATTTGAAATCTGGTAAAGGTTACCTGACTGTTGTGTTGGGAAAATAGGCTTTTGGACACCTTGAAAGCATCGTTCTATTCGCGTGTTTCCAAAAAGACGACCATTTTGGTCTACAATGGAAAATGACAATTGATCAACCCATCGACCAGGCTCAACACTCTTGGGAATAATCTCAAGAAAAACAACTCCACATGATTCAGTAACCTGACTCCAAGCGCTTAAACTCAAAAATGAAACAAAAAAAAATGCAAGAGCAGCTGATATGGGCTTACCTAGAAACATATACAATTAAAGTTCAAAGCGCTCTTCCGCATCTGGCATTTGTATCAAATGAAAAATCACTCCTGAAAGCATTCCGAAAAAAGTCCAAATGGTGGAGATCCAATAAGAGACTTTCTGTGCTTTAATCATAATTAAAATTTTACAGCGTGAAGATAATGGTCTTGCATTCAAAAAAAAAGGCTCCATCATGTTGATGGAGCCTATTCCTGAAAAATAACAAAATATTAATGAGAGGCCAAGTAGCTAGCCACACCATCATGGTTGGCCTTCATACCATCCTTTCCTTTGCTCCAGTTGGCAGGACATACCTCTCCGTTCTCTTCAAAGAATTGCAAGGCATCAACCATACGAATGGCTTCATCTACATTTCTACCCAAGGGGAAGTTGTTGATGATGGCGTGCTGAACCGTACCTGATTTGTCAATCAAAAACAAACCGCGATAAGCAATCATTGGACCATTGGCAACCAAAGATCCATTGTCATCATAAGTATACTCACCAGCCAAAACACCATATGCATCTGAGATGGTTTTAGAAGTATCAGCGACAATAGGATAAGTAATGCCTTTGATTCCACCATTTCCTTTTTCCATTTGCAGCCATCCCCAATGACTTTCTTCTGTATCTGTAGAACAAGCTACAACAGCGACGTTACGATCTTGAAAATCCTGCAAACGCTCTTGAAAAGCATGCAATTCTGTTGGACAAACAAAGGTAAAATCTTTTGGGTAAAAGAAAAATACCACAGCTTGCTTTCCGATATATTGATCCAATGAAAAATCACTTACGATTGTTCCGCCATTGGTAACGGCTCCTGCCTTGAATGAAGGCGCTTTTTTTCCGACGATAGATGCCATAATAAAAATTTATTTTTTGCAAAAGTAACATTTCGATTCTAACAATGTTTAAACAGATGTGATGTTTTGCTTTTTTCACATCAAATTTGCATCCATGAAAAACATTATCATAACAGGCGGAAGCTCTGGCATTGGCGCAGCTTCTGCCCAGATGCTTCTAGAGAGAGGGCACAAGGTTCATTTGATGGGCCGACATGAAGAAAAACTAAAAAGTGTTGTCGATTCCCTTTCTGGGGCTTGCACATATAGCATAGGAGATGTCAGAAACGCTGATGATTGCAAGAGAACTTTTGATGAAGCTATCCAACAAATGGGCAACGTTGATGTCCTGATTAACAACGCTGGTCTTGGGATTTTTGATCCGCTGCAACAAGCCAGCTTGGCGGATTGGCATGAAATGGTAAACACCAATATCACGGGAGTTTTGAATATGATTCATTTTTCCTTGAATGAAATCATCAGCCGGCAAGGTCACATCATCAATTTGGGATCTGTTGCCAGTCATCACGTATTTCCCAATTCAGGTGTGTACTGCGCAACCAAACACGCTGTTTTGGCCATTGGTGAAAGCCTAAAAGTAGAACACGGAAAACAAATCCGAATCACCACAATCTGTCCCGGTGCTGTGAACACGCCGTTTATTCACGTTACCAAAAATGAAGAACTTCTAAAAGAGTATGTTCCCAGTTTTGAAAAAGGACTAAATCCCAGTGACATTGCAGCGCAAATGGTTCATGTGATTGAAGCGCCTGAAGGTGTAAACATAAGCGAAATCATTATCAGACCTGGCGTTTAAGCCAACTATCCTTCTCCTCAGGAGTATTCACATTTTGATACCACAAGGCGTCTGCATCTTTGACGCCTTGTGTGTTCAAAACAGATAGCAATTTTCTCGGGCACTGACTTTGAGCTAGCCAAGCAAATACTTCACCTCTGGACTGTGACTCCCAAATGGCTGCTAAGGGTTCGTACCACTGCCTTTCATGATTCCAAAAAGCAGTGGCCATTGCTTTTTTATTCCTTTGCCGAATTAAAACTCGAATGGCGGCCACATTAAGCCCTGGCATGTCGCAGGCCAAAACCAACCAAGAAACACCAGGCTTTGAGTTCATCGCTGAAGCGATAGCTCCGAGCGAACCTATTGATCCAAAACGATCTAAAACAATTTCTTTACCTTGTGATAGGAAAAAATCTTGTTGTTCTTCACGACAACTGAACACCACCGGAATATTCAATTCTTGGCATACAGATTCCAAAAATTTCCATTGAGAAACTCCGTGGTAATTCAAGTCCATTTTGGGCAATCCCATGCGCTCACTTTTCCCACCAACCAGCACCAAAGCGTGCAGAACAGGTTCAACAGCAATGGACATTACCCATTCCTTTAAACCTTGGACATCGCTTGGATTCAGACACATTGTTTCAGTTCCAACCACTCCCCATTCACGGAGATGTTCAGGAATTCCATTCTCTGAAATAACAAGTGCCACGTTGGTTAACTGGGCCTTTCGTTTCTCCAATGAATTCTGCTTTGATGGATCATTGATTACAATTTGAATGGGAGCAGAAAAATGATTTCCATTGACCCAATAAAAATCAGAGAAAGGTAAACGCTGTGAGCTCAGCTGAAATTGCGCGCCGACACTTGACAAGGACACCGTAGCTTGCTCCTCCACCTGGCCATGAATAGCATCAACAAAATAAGACGGTGAAGACATCATGTATTGAAGTTTCGATACCCACACAGCAACAGCATCGCAAGAAGTTCCATACAATGCAATGGCCTTGGATGCCTTAGGAAACACCAACGAGCTATGAGACAAATCAAACACGGTATTCATTTTTACCTCCAGATTTTGACAGCAGCAGTATCTGTGAAATGACTATATCATGGGACAATGCTTTGCACATATCGTAAACGGTCAAAGCCGCAGTAGACACAGCAGTTAGCGCCTCCATTTCAACACCCGTCTGCCCCATGCATTTGACTTTTGAAACAATGTGCAACTGATCATCTTCAAATGAAAAATCAACTTCAACGCCGTTGAGCAACAGGGGATGACAAAGAGGAATGATCTGCGGAGTTAGCTTAGCACCTTGGATTCCTGCAATCCGAGCAACTTCGAGTATAGCTCCTTTTTTTACCTGCCAATTGTCCTTTCTTAATTGTGCTATAACATTCAATGGGAACAAAACCACAGCTTTGGCGGAGGCTTGCCTTAGGCTCACTTTTTTTTCTGAAACATCCACCATTCGGGACTCACCAGAGGCGTTCACATGTGTCAATGACTTTTCCATGGTTCAAATATATTAATCCACCCTGCGGTGTGGGCAAAAGAAAGAGTAAAGAACATTGTTTTGCAACATTTGTTACCATATTTGTGTCTAATAGCAACATGGGGAAATTACGCTCACAAATTATATGTATGATTACTACCGTCTTATTGGTAGTACTTGGAGCGATTAATGCCCTTGCTACCCACATTTATGGTGGTGATTTGGTCTATCAACATTTGGGAAACAACGTTTACCAGGTAACTCTAACAGTATATAGAGATTGCGACCCCTCTACCAACGTCAATGGAACCGGGTTTGACCCGATCGTGTCCATTGGGATATTCACAGGAGGCAACAACAGTTTTGTTCAAGAGCTTTCTATCCCATTATCCAATTCATCCGTTGAAACATTGGACTTATCTCTTCAGAATCCTTGCTTTACAGTTCCGCCAAACGTCTGTGTGGAGCGTGCTGTCTATCAAGCCAATGTCACATTGCCTTTTTCATCGACAGGGTATGTGCTCACTTACCAGAGATGTTGCCGAAATTTGAGTATTGACAATTTAAATCAATCTCAGCAAAATTTGTCTGGGATGACACTCACTACTCAAGTTCCGGGAACAGGCTTGGTTACCATACAAAATTCTAGTCCATATTTTGTCTCCACACCGCCAACCGCGTTGTGTTTAAATGCCCCTTTTATATACTCCTCTGAGGCCATTGACCCTGATGGTGATGAATTGGTGTACTCCTTTTGCACTCCATTAGACGGGGCTGATCAGAACAACCCTGCCCCTGCTCCGCCGTCTGGACCTCCATACGCCAATAACACATGGGCGGCTGGTTTTTCATCCAATTATCCTATCACTTCAAACCCCGCTTTTCAAATCAATGCTGCCACAGGATTGGTTACAGGAACAGCCACCCAAATTGGAACCTACGCATTGGCCATTTGTGTTCAGGAATTTCGGAATGGTGTTTTGATCAATACCATCCGTCGAGATTATCAGTTCAATGTAAACATGTGCAATCCAAATACTGGTGCCAATCCTGGCATTGCAGATACTGGAAATGGACAACAAACAGACTTTTGCAGCGGACTGGAAGTAGGTTTTGTCAATAATAGTGTCAATGCAGAGTCCTACCATTGGGACTTTGGTGTACCATCTTTGACCAACGACACCAGCAATCAATTTGAACCAACCTTTATTTACAATGATCCGGGAATTTATACGGTAACGCTGGTAACTAACCCTGGCTGGGAGTGCGCCGACACCGCAACAGTAGTTTACACAGCCATCGAAACATTCACTCCAGACATTCAACCTCCTGTTGTTACCTGCTTTGATGATGAAGTGCTTTATTCCTTTGACCATGGATTGGTCTCAGGGCTTTTTCCCGAAGGAGTAGCGTTTGAATGGACCATCGATAACAATACCTCAACTGTTTTTTCTACAAATGAATATCCCAATGAAATTTATTTGGATTCCAATTTAACCTCATACAACATAAGCCTAAGCATTGATAATGCTGGTTGTATCGGAACACAAAATTTCACATTTGACAATATAC
>CAZNVU010000034.1:0-21701 GCA_964576575.1 uncultured Chryseobacterium sp. | reverse complement strand
GTCATACAAAGGTATTAAAAAGTTTCACTTTAGTGAAACAGGTTGTTAAAAAAAATAGAAGTAAATGGTATTCAATTAAGCATTGCAAAGTTCTATCATGAAATGAATAATTGGCACATATAAGTTATGCTTAATTATATGTTGTATGCTGATAGTAAAAGAGTTAAGTGTGGCTCAAGATTAAGTTCAATCAATAAGTTGTTTTTTAATTCAAATGATATACTTTCGCTTCAGTATAATTTATTATTACCGATGAGTTTAGTCAATGCGTTGATCAATCAAATAGGTAGGGAAATTGGTCGAGACATCTACCGAACAACAAAGCAATCCCTTCTCAATGATTTTGGATCGAAAAGAGGAAAATCGTTTTCTAAATTACCAGTGAACGAGCAATTGATTGCGAAAATTGAAGAAATTCAGCATTCAAAATCTAAGCTGGATTTGCATCAACTCCGTGAATTTATGCATACCATATCTGATCATGTAGATGTAAAGACAGGTGATTGGGATGATGTCTTTGTACGAGCGGATCATTTGATAGATGCCTTCAAAATCAATGAGCCAAAATCCAATGTCACCATTCTGCAAGAAATAGATCAGTTGAATTTAACCCATTACAGATTGGCTTTTCAAAGCCATAAGAAATGGATCTTGGATAGAATAGAGGTCATGAGACGTGAAGAGCTTTACCATTGGAGTCCTCCTAATAGATGGATACTTTTTTTCTTCTCATTGTTTGGTTGCGGTTCAAGTTTTTTAAACAGAGGTAAGCTAAATACATTGTCAGAGTTTTTTATCCCGTGGTTGACTGCTCCGATAGTTTATGCGGCCATATCCAATAGCGCTCAAGGAAATAAGTCCCTCAACATAGTGGCCTTATTATGCCTCTTGTTTTATTGCCTGTCCATTTTGGGCAATTTTGTTAAAAGAGGTGACCTTGTTAAAATCAAGAACGGCATTATGGAACGAGTCAATCAATTGAAATTGTATTATGAAGAAGTCGCTGAAATATCTCTTTGAGAGTGAATTCAATTTAATTTATCAATGGACCTTGATTTTGGTTGTGGTTTTACCGCTTCATTCCTTTGGGAGTATTCAGTTCTCTCGGGAAAGGAACACCATCCAATCAATTGCAGAGTACAAGGGTAATGCTCTCTTGGCGGAATCTGTTGAATCGGATACATTGTCTGCGGAGGATTCGTCAGGGAGTATAGATGATGATGGCATAGGGCAGATTGCTAGCGATGAGGAGCTCAAAGAAAAGGAGATGATAGGTCTGGCTTTATTTGCATTGTCGACAATAACGCTATTATTCTTTGCAAAGTGGATTGTAAGAAATAGATTAAAAGATCATAAGAGTCTTGAACATGTGGACCACAGTGCATGGTTGGTTAGGATGGAGGAAATAGAGAGACATACACTGACATCGAAACTAGAGAACATTGAAAAATGGAAGTCAGATGTAAAGGCACATTTAGAATCGCTATTGACTAACGATAAGATAACAAAGTCAGAACAAAATCAGGTTTTACAAGTCATGAATGGGGTGAATGTAAATGCAATTAAGGATAGTTATTCGAGTATTGTTGATATTGCAAACAAGAGAACAAGTTGGAACGAAATGTTTTCGAGTGAGGAGGTGGAGAAGATGATTGCCGGAACGTATTGGGCAGGAATGACAGAGGAACAATTACTCCTCATGCGCGGAGAACCTGACAAAATTGAATCCGAAATGCTGAAGACAAAGGTCAACAAGTTCTATATATACGGCACCAAAAGTACAGGCGATGTATTTGTTTTTAATGAAGGAAAATTAGAAAGGTTCAAGGATAGGTAAATTATTCATCTTTGAGAAAGGGTATGTGAGCGTGATGCGCAGATTGTTTGAATAATACTACCTCATCCCTTCCTCACCTCGCTCTCGCTACTTCACCTCTTCTTTTCCTATCTTTGTCCATCAAATTTTTCTTATGCATCGTACACATACCTGCGGAGATCTCCGCGCTGAACATATTGGTCAAACCGTCACCCTCAGCGGTTGGGTGCAACGCAGCCGCGACTTAGGCGGAATGACCTTCGTCGATCTTCGTGATCGTTATGGCATAACACAATTGGCCTTTAACATGGAAACCCATGAAGCCCTCTGCCTAGAAGCCAGAAAATGGGGCCGCGAATTTGTCATAAAAGCCACCGGAACGGTCATCGAACGACATTCCAAAAATGCACAAATGCCTACAGGGGATATTGAAATTCAAGTCACTGATTTTACTTTGCTCAACGCTTCAAAAACCCCTCCTTTCACCATCGAAGATGAAAGCGATGGCGGTGATGATTTACGCATGCAATGGCGTTTTTTAGACTTGCGCCGAAATCCATTGAAGAATAATTTGATGCTTCGCCACCGCATGGGTATTGTCGCTAGAAACTTCTTGGATCAACAGGGTTTCTTGGAAATAGAAACTCCTTATTTGATCAAATCAACACCTGAAGGAGCCCGTGATTTTGTGGTACCTAGCCGCATGAATCCGGGTCAATTCTACGCACTTCCTCAATCCCCTCAAACTTTCAAACAGCTCTTGATGGTGAGTGGGTACGATCGATATTACCAAATTGTGCGTTGTTTCCGTGATGAAGATTTGCGCGCTGACCGTCAACCAGAGTTTACCCAAATCGATTGTGAGATGGCTTTTGTTGAACAACAAGACATACTCAATATGTTTGAAGGTTTGGTGAAAACTTTGTTCCGCGACGTTAAGGGAATTGAGCTAGAAAATGTACCGCACATGACCTACGCTGATGCCATGCAGTACTACGGATCAGATAAGCCAGACGTGCGTTTTGACATGAAGTTCAACGACCTTTCTCCTTTGATGCAGAACAAAGGCTTTCAAGTCTTTGATGCCGCGCAATGTGTGTTGGGCATCGTAGCCAAAGGTGCGGGGAATTACACCCGCAAACAATTGGATGAATTGACAGAGTGGGTAAAGCGACCACAAATTGGGGCAAAAGGTTTGGTTTATTGCTTGTGCCAATCAGAGGGTGCTTTTAAATCTTCCGTAGACAAGTTTTACAACCAAGATCAATGGAAAGAAATTGCTGCGCAATTGGGCGCGCAAGAGGGTGATTTGATTTTAATACTATCTGGCGATCTGCATGCTACCCGCAAACAATTGGGAGAATTGCGATTGCACATGGGCAATTTATTGGGATTGAGAAACCCCAACGTATTTAAGCCTTTGTGGGTGGTGGACTTCCCATTGGTGGAATGGAATGAAGAGGCACAACGTTGGTTTGCCATGCACCATCCATTTACTTCACCCAAGCCGGAACATATTGACTTATTGGACAACGATCCTGGCGCGGTGAACGCCAACGCCTATGACTTTGTCATCAATGGTGTTGAAGTGGGAGGGGGTTCAATACGTATTCATGATAGAAATGTACAGGCCAGAATGTTTGATCTTTTGGGCTTCACACCAGAGGAGGCCCAAGCGCAATTTGGATTTTTATTGAACGCCTTTGAATACGGAGCGCCGCCACACGGTGGAATCGCTTTCGGTTTTGACCGCTTGTGTTCTTTGTTTGGTGGTTCCGACAGTATCCGTGATTTTATTGCCTTCCCCAAAAACAACAGCGGAAGAGATGTGATGATTGATGCACCTTCGGTGATTGATCAAAAACAATTGGATGAGCTTTCCATTGATGTAAAGGCCTAATGGGCAAATTATTGTCACCGGTTTACTTCGTTTACAAACTGTGGATTGGTGCAGTGTTTTGGAGCACATTGTTGGCATTGTTTCCTTTTTTTTGGATATTGTTGTATAGTAAAACAACCTATCCTCAAGCTTTCCAACTCAAACGTTTTTGGTCATGGTTGATTAGAACTTTGATTTTTTGTCCTGTTGTTGTAAAAAACAAAGATAAATTTCCAAATGAGCCATTTATTGTCACCAGCAATCACATCAGTTATCTAGATACGGTATTCATGTATGCGTTGTTGGAACGCTATTTTTTGTTTATCGGAAAAGCGGAATTGCTCAAGTGGCCCCTGTTTTCGTTATTCTTTAAAAAGCAAGATATTCCAGTACACAGAGGAAATCCAAGAGAAGCGTTTTTGTCATTGAAATTGGCAGGAGACGCATTGCAGAGGGGAGAGAACATTGCCATTTATCCTGAAGGAACCATACCAGATGAGGCTCCTGAGATGCGAACCTTCAAGACAGGAGCATTTAAGTTGGCTATTGCGCAGCAAGTGCCAGTTGTCCCCATTGTCTGGCACAATAACCATCGGGTCATGTTGGATCCATCAAAACTGTTTTCTTATTCATTGCCTAGAAAAGTTAAGGTGACAGTTTTAGATCCTATTTCAACAGTTGGTTTGACAGAAGCAGATGTTGTAAGTTTGCGGGACAAAGTTTTTGGAAAAATTCAAGCATGTTTGAAAAATGAAGATTGATAAAGAAACAGTGGATCGCCTGGCCGAGTTGGCCAAGTTAGAGTTCAATGAGGAAAGCAAAGAGGCCATGGTCAAGGATTTGACCAATATGTTGGCCTTTATCGATCAACTGAATGCATTGGATGTAGAGGGAGTTGAGCCACTCATTTTTGTGAATGAGCGCAACAACAATGTGCTGCGTGAGGACAAGATTGAACATCCCATCACACAGGCAGAGGCCTTGAAAAATGCACCACAAAAAGACATGTACTATTTCAGAGTACCTAAAGTAATTGGTCAAAGTGAGTAAAGTGACTGCGGTTGCAGTTGTCTAATCGAAAGTGTTTCATATTTGTAAAAAATTAAAGTAAGATGTATCCTCCAGAATTAGTAGCACCGATGCGTGCGGAATTAGATCAATTGGGATTTGAGCAAACCATGACTGTAGAAGCAGTTGACCAAGCGGTGAACACAACAGGTACGGTATTGATGGTGTTGAATTCAGTATGTGGTTGTGCGGCAGGAAGCATGCGCCCAGGAGTTAGAAAGTCCTTGGAAGGTGCAGCCAAGAAGCCCGGTAAAATGGTTTCCTCCTTTGCTGGTGTAGATAGAGACGCCGTTGTGAGAGCCAGACAATACATGTTGCCTTATCCTCCATCTTCACCAAGTATCGCCTTGTTCAAAGACGGAAAGTTGATGCACATGGTAGAGCGCCATCATATTGAAGGAAGAACAGCTGATATGATCGCTGAACACCTGAAAATGGTGTATGAAGAGTTTTGTTAAATAAGACAACAACGAAAATGGTAAAATCGACTTCGGTCGATTTTTTTGTGGATAAAGTGTTAATAAGCACTATCTTTGCCAAGAATTAATTGTACGGCTACGATTTCTTTTTTTTGTTTTCCGAGTAAATGATACGGATAGAATCAGGAAGAAGTTGTTATAACTCGGACAGCAAAAAAATTATTATGAAATCATTTGAAGAGCTAGGACTAGATACGTCTATCCTAAAGGCATTGAAAGATGCGGGATATGAAAATCCCACCCCAGTACAAGAAGGAACCATTGAGTGGGCCATTGAAGGCCACGACGTTTTGGGCTGCGCCCAGACAGGTACCGGAAAAACAGCAGCGTTTACTTTACCCATACTGCATTGCTTGGCCAACCGTCAAGACAAGGGAATCAAAGCATTGATATTGGCTCCAACACGTGAATTGGCCATGCAAATTGGCTCGTCATTGCGTGATTATTCCAAATACATGCGTGTGAGACACACCGTGATTTATGGTGGTGTGTCTGCTTATGAGCAAATCAAAAATTTGCGCCGTGGAGTAGATGTATTGATTGCAACTCCAGGTCGTTTATTGGATTTGCACAATCAGCGTCATGTGAACTTGAGCAATGTTGAGTTTTTGGTTTTGGATGAGGCAGATCGCATGTTGGACATGGGATTCATTCATGATATCAAGACAATCGAGTCATTGTGTGCTGAGAAAAAACAAACATTGTTCTTTTCTGCAACGATGCCGCCTGATGTTCGCAAATTGGCTATGGGAATCTTAAATGATCCTAAGCAATTGGATATCGCACCAGCTGAACAAAAAGTGGACAGCATAGAGCAAGAGATGGTGATATTGCGCAGAGATCGCAAGCGTGCGATGTTGACACAATGGTTGGATGAGAATCCAGAAGGTCAAGTGTTGATCTTCACCAAAACCAAGCGTGGTGCTGATCGCGTTGAGGAAGACCTACAAGAACAAGGTTATCGCGCAGTAGCTATCCATGGCGATAAGAGCCAAGGAGCAAGAACCCGCGCATTGGGTGACTTCAAAAGAAACAAGTCTAGAATTTTGGTCGCAACGGATGTTGCATCAAGAGGTATCGATGTGGATCAATTGCCCTTTGTTATCAACTTTGATATGCCGGAGAATGCCGAAACTTATGTGCACAGAATAGGCCGTACTGGAAGAGCTGGAGCAAAAGGTAAAGCAATATCATTTTGTTGTGAGGATGATCGTGATATATTGCACGAAATTGAGAAGCACTTAAATTTAGAAATTAATAAGAATACTGAACATCCTTTTGTACTTTCGGAAAGAGATTTAGCTGATGTGTTAGAAAAGCCAACTCGTGGAGGTGGTAGAAGCGGAGGACCAAGCAGAGGCTACAAAGGAAACAGCGGACGTCGTGGTTTCGGCGGCGGTGGCGGAAGAAGAAATGATTCTCGTGGTGGTGGAAGTCGTGGAAATGACAGCCGCGGAGAATACAGAGGCGGTGGAGTTACACGTTCAGAGAATAGAGGAGAAGGAAGAACTGAGAACAGAAGTGAGGGAAGATCAGAGACAAGCGGTAATCGCGGAGGTTCTGGTTTTGGATCTAGCAGAGGCGGTGGATATGGTGGAGGAAAGTCTAAATCAAGTTCATCAAGCAGTTCAGGTGTGAAGAAAAAGTTTTTTAGTGGAGCAAAAAAATAATTGATTAAACCAGTTCAATGAGCAAGTTTACTTACAACCAAGAAAGTCATCCTTTTTTTGATAAGTTGCAACAGAAGGTGTATGCTTATTTTGAGGATAACAAAATTGAGATGACCGGAGGTCCAAGGATATGGTTAAAAGCCATGATCTACATCGCCTTAGCCATTATCAATTATTGGTTGATGCTTTGGGTGGTGCCAGTTGGTTGGTGGAGTGTTGTACTGTGCATCACCATGGGAGGAATGTTGGCTGCCATTGGCTTTAATGTAATGCATGATGGAGCCCATGGTGCTTTTTCCAAGCATGAATGGGTGAACAATATCATGGGCTTTAGTCTTAACTTTATGGGTGGTGATGTAAATCTTTGGAAAATCAAACACAACATGATTCATCACAGTTTTACCAACGTAGAGGGATTGGATGACGACATTGATGTTGAACCTTATTTGCGGACCAATCCCCATCAGGAGTACAAGAAAATGCACCGTTTCCAACATTTGTATGTAACGTTTTTCTATGCTTTGACTTATTTGAACTGGATTTTCTTTGCAGATTTTGAGAAATATTTCACACGCAAAGTAGGAGACGTTTCATTCCGAAAGCTCAGCACAAGAGCTCACATTTCTTTTTGGTTTGGCAAATTGGGATTTGTTTTCCTAGCCATTGTATTGCCCATTATCATTGTTGGTTTTTGGAAAGCGTTGGTAGGATTTTTAATCGCCAGTTTCGCATGTGGTGTTCTTTTGGCCTTGGTCTTTCAGGTAGCACACGTTGTTGAAGAGACCAGTTTCTTATCAGCAGATGAAAAGAAAACGGACATTGAATGGGCAGTAACACAATTGAATGGAACGGCGAACTTTTCTACAAAGAACCCGCTCATGTTGTTCTTGACTGGCGGATTGAATCACCAAATTGAGCACCATTTGTTCCCAAGAATTTCTCACATTCACTACCCACAGATCAGTAAGATAGTGAAAGAGACTTGCGCTGAATTTGGCATACAATACCACGAGTACAAAACGTTTTTATCAGCTGTTGCTTCACATTATGGACATCTGAGAAAGATGGGTGTTGCTTAAGCAAATCGAATAATATAAAAAAGCCGGTCATCGACCGGCTTTTTTGTTTTCTAAAAGGAAGTTGGTTACAACGTTCCTCTGCGCTCTTGCTCGCGCTCAATGGATTCAAACAAAGCTTTGAAATTTCCCTTACCAAAACTTTGAGCACCTTTTCTTTGAATGATCTCAAAAAACATCGTGGGCCTGTCCAATACAGGTTTCGTGAACAACTGCAACAAGTATCCTTCATCATCACGGTCAATCAAAATACCCAACTCTTTCAGAGGAGCCAAATCCTCGTCAATTTGTCCAACACGATCAAGGACATCGTCGTAGTATGCAGGCGGTACGTATAAAAATTCTACACCACCAGCCTTTAGACGTTTTACAGTATCAATGATATTATCGGTGGCAACAGCAATGTGCTGCACGCCGGCACCATTATAGAAGTTTATATATTCCTCAATCTGACTTTTCTTGCGCCCCTCCGCAGGTTCGTTGATGGGAAATTTGATTCTACCATTACCATTGGCCATTACCTTGCTCATCAAAGCTGTATACTCAGTACTGATGTCTTTGTCATCAAAGCTAACCAATTGAGTAAAGCCCATTACTTTGGCATAAAAGTCAACCCAAGTATTCATCTCATTCCATCCCACATTGCCCACCATGTGATCAATGAACAACAAGCCAGCTCCTGTGGTTTCGAAATCAGTTTTCCAAGCTTGGTACCCAGGAAGGAAAACACCGTTGTAATTTTTTCTTTCGATGAAATAGTGTAAGGTCTCTCCGTATGTATGAATAGCAGAAATAACAACCTCGCCATCTTTGTCCTTAAGAACAACAGGTTCCATATTACTCACCGCTCCTCTCTGGGTTGTCTGTTCCCAGCTGTAGGTAGCATCATCAACCCAAATAGCTACCACCTTAACACCATCACCATGGGCGTTGATGTGGGCATTGATTGGACCATCCTGTTGCAATGGAGAGGTCAATACCAAGCGAATTTTCCCTTGTTCCAACACATATGAAACGCGGTCTTTTGAGCCCGTTTCCAAACCTGCATAGGCGACAGGTTTAAATCCCCACGCGTTCATGTAATAGTAGGCAGCTTGTTTGGCATTGCCTACGTATAATTCTACGTAATCTGTTCCCAAAAGGGGCAAAAAGTCTTGCGCGTTTTTAAAGACTTTTTCAAGTTTCAAAGATGTATTGTCTGTTATCATAATTTATTTTTCTAACCAGGATTGTACATAATTTTCTAAACTCCAGTCAACTGCTTCTTGTGTTAACTGGAGAGGTTTAAAGGTATCAACCATCACAGCCAATTCAAGGGTTTCTTTTTGACCAATGCTCCGCTCGTAGGCTCCCGGATGAGGTCCATGTGGAATACCTCCAGGATGCAAACTTAAAAAACCTTTCTCCACGTGATTCCTACTCATAAAATCACCATCCACATAATACAAAACCTCATCTGAATCGATATTGCTGTGATTGTATGGAGCGGGAATGGATAGCGGATGGTAATCGTAAAGTCTTGGACAGAAAGAACAAATGACAAAATTACGCGCTTCAAAAGTTTGGTGAATGGGTGGTGGCATGTGCACACGTCCGGTAATGGGTTCAAAATCATGGATAGAGAAAGCATACGGATAATTGTACCCATCCCAACCAGCCACGTCAAAGGGATGGCTTGCGTATACCAGTGTATGCATCACCCCTTGCTTCTTGATTTTCATGGTAAAGTCACCCAATTGATCATGGGTTTCCAAATCTTGCGGTCTTCTGATATCTCTTTCACAGTAAGGAGAGTGTTCCAACAACTGACCAAACTCATTGCGGTAGCGATGAGGTGTAACAATAGGACTAAAGCTATCGATAATCAATAAACGATTATCAGGCGTATCAAACTCGATTTGATAAATCATGCCTCTTGGGATTACCAAGTAATCGCCATAACCAAACGTTAGATTACCCAACAAGGTGCGCAGTTTTCCTGTGCCCTGGTGCACAAAAATCACCTCATCCGCATCCGCATTCTTATAAAAGTACTTTGTCATACTTTGAGTAGGCGCGGCAACACTGATATGTAGATCGTTGTTAAACATGACAACTTTTCTGCTTTCCAAATAATCCGCAGTGGGTTTAGCCTGAAACCCTTTGATCATATACGGGCTTATATTCTTGTCAATAGCAGCCTTAGGCTGAACATCTTGGGACCCACCAATGGATTGAATCATGGTTGGACGGTGAAGGTGGTAAAGCAAGGACGCTGTTCCACTGAATCCTTCGGTACCAAAAAGCTGCTCGTAATGTATTCCGCCAGAGGCCTTTGGAAATACGGTATGTCTCTTGTGTGGGATACTCCCCAATTGATGATAGATGGGCATGAAAAGTTATTTTTTCAAATATAAAGTTTCGATTTTCTGATTAAACTGACTGTAATCAATCTTTTTGACCATTTTGATTGATGTCAATCCTGGGAGGTTCCACCAAGTCATCCACAATGAAGGCTGATGGGATTTCTCTTCGAACATCCTTTAATGCTTCTTTAGCTTCTGTTTTGGAAAGGTAATTCCCTAATCTGAGGACATGATCTGGAATGTTTTGTGACAGATAAACCAATGATCCTGGATGATTGAAAATATATTCTTGTCTGAATTTTTTTGCATCATCCAAAGGGCCTATGAAAATCTGAATTCTATACCCAGGCTGTTCAGTTAGTTTTCTTGATTTTACTTCTAAATCCTTCACCGAGGATGGTATCTTCCAGGTTACATTCCCAGAAGTTGTTTCAGAAGACAAATTTGGCTGTGTCATCGCTGATTGAAAAACAAACAATGCCGCAAATACGAAAATGAAATGGCTTATTCCAGTCATGTTTCAAAGGTAGTTTTTTTTCACGCTTGTGGGTTAATATCTGACAAAAAAAGACACAAACCACACAAAATCAGCACACTGTGATTTTGGTCTGAATTTTTTTTATTTAGAATCATTTTAAATTAGAAAAATGAGTATCATGACAGTTCTATGATATACGTCTGTGGTTATTTTTGCGCTTGATTCCGAATTGGAAAAATTGTAAAATCCTAGAAATGACAGGCTTTTCGAAAAGATTTTTTAAACTACTCATCGCCGCAGTGCTGATGGTAGGAATGAATGTACAGTGTGCCTTTGCCTCAATTCATGAGGGTGGCGATGCTGCAAATGGTGAAAAATTGTTCAAGGCAAACTGTGCATCTTGTCATAAGATTACAGAAGAAGTTCTTGCAGCCCCTGGTTTAAAGGGCATTGATCAACGATGGGCGGGCAAAGACGCCTTGTTGATTAAATGGATTCAAAATCCTCAAGCTGCAGCTGGAAGTGGAGATCCTTACATCAAAGGTTTGGTAGACAAGTATGTTTCCCAGTTTGGTTGGATGGCCGCTCAAGCTGTAGATGAAGCAGAAATCAAGGATATCTTGGCGTACGTGAAATCGGGAGGTGGCGCTGGTGGTGCAGATAAAGGAGCTGCCAATGCTTTGGCAGAGAAATGTCCAACGATAAATGATAAAATAGCAGAAGAATTTGGTAGTGAAGATGACAGTGGTACCACAATTTGGTTCATCATTGTTGGTGTTATTTTAGCTATCATAGGCGCGTCGGCTGCTAACATTGCAAAATCCTTAAAACAAGCTGTACATGAGCGTGATGGTTTAGCACCAGTTGAGGATAAAACTTATTGGCAATCTGCAAAATCATGGATGTGGGCCAATAAAAAGTTTGTTGGCGTTATTGGTTTATTTATTTTCTTGTATTTGGGTGTTGTTGGCTACCAGAAGTTATATAGAATTGGGGTCAATCAAGGATATATGCCGGATCAACCTGTTTGGTTTTCACACAATATTCACGCATGTCAAAATGAAATAGACTGCCAGTATTGTCACTCATCTGCATCAAAGTCAAAACATGCAGGCATTCCCTCAGTGAATATCTGTATGAACTGCCACAAGGGTATCAAACAAGGACCTATCTCAGGCGAAAAGGAAATTGCAAAGATTTATGCTGCCATAGGATTTGACCCCGCTACCGGGCAATACATAGAGAATTATGAGCAAAAACCCATCCAATGGAATAAAGTTCACAATTTACCAGATCACGTAAACTTCAATCATAGTCTGCACGTTACAGGCGCTAAGTTGGATTGTAAGCAGTGCCATGGTCCAGTTCAAACCTACGGTGTTGGTCGATTGGCACCAGTTGAAGAAATCAATGCACAAGAAGATGTAGTTGGATTGATCAAATTGACTAAACCAACATTGACAATGGGCTGGTGTATCGAGTGTCACAACAAAGCCAACATCGATTTGGCAAGTTCTGAATACTATGAAGAAATGCATAAGCGATTCAAAACATCCGATGTTGGTAAGCGAACCTTGAAAGAAATCATGGAAGATGGCGAGGTTACCGTGAAAGAAATGGGCGGATGGGAATGTGGTAAGTGTCACTATTAATTTTTAGGATCTACGAACATGAGTAACAATAAAAAATATTGGACCAGCTTGGAAGAATTCAGCAATCGCGAATCTTTCCAAGAAGCAGTTTCTCACGAGTTTGCTCCTGCAAGCAATGGATTAAATGCATTTGCAGATGAGAAACTATCCAAAGCCAACACTGGACGTCGTGATTTCTTGAAATTCATGGGATTCAGTGTCGCAGCGGCTACCTTAGCTGCTTGTGAGGCTCCTGTAGTAAAAAGTATTCCTTATGTGGTTAAGCCAGAGGATATTACTCCAGGAATTCCAAATTTCTATGCAACTACTTATTATGATGGTGTAGATTATGCCAACATTTTGGTAAAAACAAGAGAAGGTCGTCCCATCTTTATTAAAGGAAATAAATCCTTTGGTTTGGCAAAGGGCGCCATCAATGCGCGTATCAATGGTTCTGTTTTGGAGATCTACGATGAAGATCGACTAAAAGGTCCCAAGGCAGGTTCAGCAGATGTCTCTTGGTCCAATTTGGATAAAGAAATGATGGAGTTGTTGGCTGCTGCAAAGAATGTTAGAATTATTTCTAATACCATTGCAAGTCAGACAACGAGGAATGCCATCAACGCATTTAGTAATCATTTCGCTGGAAAAGTTAAGCATGTTCAATATGATGTGGTTTCTTATTTCGGCTTGACCAAAGCCAATCAGGCAGCGTTTGGTAAAGCTGTTGTACCACAATACAACTTTGAAAAGGCTCAAGTCATTGTTAGCGTTGCTGCTGATTTCTTGGGTTCTTGGTTGACCTCAAATTTATATCAGGGTGCTTACGCAGAAGGTCGCCGTCCTGAAAATGGTAACATGAGCAAGCATTATCAGTTTGAATCCAATATGTCTTTGACGGGTTCAAATGCTGATGTTCGTGTTGCTATAAAACCATCACAAGAAGGTCAGGTTTTAGCCGCGATCTACAATGCTTTGACAGGTTCTAAAGCACAAGTAGAGGGCATTGAATCTTCGGTGTTTACTAAGTTGGCTGCTGAATTGAAGGCCAGTGCAGGAAAATCATTGGTTGTAGCCGGAAGCAATGATGTAGATGCCCAGAAAGTGGCCATCGCTATCAATCAAATGTTGAACAATTACGGTTCAACCATTGATATGACCAATCATTTGAATTTGTTCTTAGGAAATGACGCAGAAGTGGAAGCTTTGGTAGCTGAAATGAATAGCGGTGCTGTGGATGTGTTGATTGTACATGGTTGTAACCCAGTTTACAACTTGGCACATTTGAATTTTGGCAATGCTATGTCAAAGGTAAAAACCAAGGTGTCGACAGCATTGTTTGCTGATGAAACAGGAGCAATGTGTAACTTCTTGGCACCTGATCACCATCAATTGGAGTCTTGGGATGACCTAAGTGCAGTGGTTGGTAGAACTGATTTGGTTCAACCTACCATCAATCCTCTTTACAATACAAGACCAGCCGGTCAGAATTATTTGGCTTGGTCTGGAAACAATACAAGTTATTATGACTATTTGAGAATGACTTTCAATGCTGGATATACTCCAGCAATGATGGACTCAGATAGCAATTGGTATTCAGCTGTTCACAACGGAACATTTGCTTCAAATACAGCTTTAGCTGTTGAGCAAGTTGATGCTGCCACAGCATCGGCAATGGCAGCTGTGGCTGCAGTATTGCCAACGGCAAGTGCGGCGAACATAACCGTGAGCGAGAGTTTATCCAAGATTGCCAACAAGAAAGGTGGTAAATGGGAGATGTCTTTGTACACTTCTGTGAATCTTGGTGTTGGTAACCATGCCAATAACCCAATGTTGCACGAAACACCAGATCCTATTACCAAGGTAACCTGGGACAACTATGTTGCCATGGCGCCTGCGGATATGAAGGATATGGGTTTGAACTTGTACATTGGCGAGCAAGAAGATTCTTCATTGGTGAAAGTTGTATCGAACGGAAAGGAGATAGTTCTTCCAGCTGTTGCAACACCTGGTCAAAAGAGAGGTACAGTGAGTATCGCTTTAGGTTATGGACGCGGAGCAAATGATGAAGTTATCGGAAAGGCCGCATATCAAGTGGATGGTGATGGCGATTACATCATGGATGGAGATAAGCGCATGACCATTGGTAAGAATGCATTTGCTTTGATTAACAAAGGAATGTATTCATCATTTGATGTTACTGTAGAGTCAACCAACGAGAGCTACCCAATGGCATCAACTCAGTTGCACAGCACCGTAATGGGTCGTGATTCTGTGGTTAAAGAGACTTCATTGGCGGCCTATTTGAAAGAAAAGTCTGCTGAAAAAGGTAAGGCCTCGTGGAATACAGCAAACACATTGCCAGTGCATCATGATGTTAATGGAGACGGAGAGATTACAGCCAAGGCAGATCGCGTTCCTGTAAAAGACATGGATTTGTGGGCTGCACACCCAGTAGAAAACGTAGGTCACCGTTGGGGAATGACCATCGATTTGACCAGCTGTATTGGTTGTGGTGCGTGTATCACAGCTTGCCATACTGAGAACAACGTCCCAGTAGTTGGTAAAGATGAGGTTCGTCGTCACCGCGATATGCATTGGATGCGCATCGATCGTTATTTCTCTTCTGATTTTGCAACTTTAGAGGAAACCAAAGAGAATAAGCAAATGGGAACCATTGCTGCCTATGGAGACATGGAGATTCCAACAGAAAATCCTCAAACTGTGCACATGCCGATGATGTGTCAGCACTGTAACCACGCTCCATGTGAGACGGTTTGTCCAGTTGCGGCAACAGCACATAGCAATGAAGGTTTGAACAATATGGCTTACAACCGTTGTATTGGTACACGTTATTGCGCCAACAACTGTCCTTATAAAGTTCGTCGCTTCAATTGGTTCAATTATGTTACCAATGATAAGTTTGCTAAGTTTAACCCATCTCAAGATGAAACCATGCGTATGGTATTGAATCCAGATGTTACAGTTCGTACTCGAGGTGTTATGGAGAAGTGCAGCATGTGTCAACAGCGTATCCAAGCTGGTAAGATTGATGCCAAGAAGCGCGGAGAAGTAGTGGCAGATGGTGCAATTGTTACTGCATGTGCTGAAGCATGTCCTACACACGCTATCGTATTTGGTGACTTGAATGACACTGCCAGTGAGAATACATCACGTTCTAAGAACAACCGTTCTTACCATGCTCTAGAAGAAGTAGGTATTCAACCCAATATCTATTACATGACAAAAGTTAGAAACATTGAAACCGAAGCATAATAAAATCCTATGTTAAAAGAAGCTTCTATCCGTCAACCACTCATTTTAGGTCACAAGACTTATCATGATATCACGAAGGACATTTGTGGACCTATTGAAGGACCAGCACCTCGTGAGTGGAAAATAGCAATTACCATTGCGGCAGTTATTGCCATTTATGGATTGAGTTGCATAGCATACCTTGTGGCAACCGGTATCGGTGCATGGGGATTGAATAAGACAGTAGGTTGGGCGTGGGATATCACCAACTTCGTATGGTGGGTAGGTATCGGTCACGCGGGAACTTTGATTTCTGCCGTGTTGTTGCTGTTCCGTCAGCGTTGGAGAATGGCCATTAACCGCTCTGCTGAAGCGATGACCATCTTTGCTGTTATTATGGCTGCAATCTTCCCTGTATTCCACATGGGACGTGTATGGATGGCTTATTGGACACTGCCTTTGCCTAATCAGTTTGGATCTCTTTGGCCCAACTTCAACTCTGCGTTGATGTGGGACGTATTTGCGATTTCCACTTATTTCTCGGTTTCATTGGTGTTTTGGTATATCGGTTTGATTCCAGATTTCGCTACCATCCGCGATAGAATGGTGAAGCCAGGTATGAAGCGCTTCTACAGCATTTTGAGTTTTGGTTGGTCTGGTCGTGCCAAGAATTGGACACGTTTTGAAGAAGTTTCATTGGTTTTGGCAGGCATCGCTACTCCTTTGGTATTCTCTGTTCACTCGATTGTATCGATGGATTTTGCTACCTCAGTTGTTCCAGGATGGCACACCACTATCTTCCCTCCATACTTTGTATCCGGTGCGATTTTCTCCGGATTTGCGATGGTATTGACTTTGTTGTTGATCATGCGTAAAACAATGAGATTGGAAGCCTACATTCACGTCAAGCATGTGGAGTACATGAATATCGTTATTATCGTAACAGGTTCTATTGTGGGTGTTGCATATTTAACTGAGTTATTCATTTCATGGTATAGCGGTGTGGAGTATGAAGCATATGCTTTCATTAATCGTTTCTCAGGACCATACAGTTGGTCCTATTGGATGATGATGACTTGCAACGTTATCAGCCCTCAGCTTTTCTGGTTCAAAAAGATTCGTACCAACTTGGCAGCGACATTTGTTTTGTCTATCGTAGTGAACATTGGTATGTGGTTCGAGCGTTTTGTAATCATCGTAACATCTATTCACCGTGATTATGTTCCAGGAGCTTGGGGGGAGTTTCATCCGTCAGGTATTGATATTGGAATGTTCATTGGTACAATCGGAATTTTCTTCACATTGTTCTTGTTGTTCGCTCGTTACTTCCCTGTATTGGCTTTGAATGAGTTGAAGACCATCTTGAAGATGAGTGGAGAATCTTATAAAAAAGAAGCAGAAAAACACTAATTGGTATAAAAAACAACCATGGCAAATAAAGTATTTCACGTAATGTACGATGACGACCAAAAGTTGATGGACGGCGCGCGTGCATTGGTTGCGAAAGGAATTCGTGTAAAAGACGTTTTCTCTCCATTTCCAGTTCACGGTTTGGACCCTGTGATTGGCGTTAAGCGTACACGTTTGGCAATTGCCTCTTTCATGTATGCCTCAACCGGAACGGCGTTAGCTATTTTGGGAACTTGGTATTTTATGATTCACGATTGGCCTATGAATATTGGTGGTAAACCAAGTTTTTCCTGGATAGAGAATGCGCCAGCATTTGTTCCAATCATTTTCGAATTTTCAGTTTTTTGTGGAGCTCATGGCATGGTTTTGACATATTTGTTGCGCAATGGGACATTGCCAGGTATGCCAGCAAGCAATCCTGATCCAAGAACCACAGATGATAAGTTTGTGATGGAAATAACCACAGAGCAAAATGGTGGTATGTCAGAGTCTGATATTGAGGCTTTGATCAACGCAACAGATGTTTATGAATTAAGCATAAAGAATTATTGATTATGAAGCGCCCTTTGATTAAAATTACAGCAGCTTTGTCTGTAGTGTTGGCCGTCACTTCATGCCGTGTGGATCCAAACTCTGCTGGCTATGAGTACATGCCAGATATGTATCGCTCTCCAGCTTTGGAAGCATACGTTGATTACGGAAGCAGTAAGCACATGGATTGGACATGGCAGCAGAAATCAGATGCTGGTGTTGTTACCAAGTTGTCTAGAAAGCCAGCTCCTGGAACAGTGCCATTCATTGAATCTGACTTGAAGCGTGCTGAGAAGTTGACTAGCGCAGGATCCTCGTTTATGATTATGCCTTATGCATTGAAAAATACACCAGAGGATTATGAGCGTGCTGCAACTGAGATCAAGTCTCCTTTGCTTAGCAATAAAACGAATATTGAAAAAGGAGCTGAGATTTATCAGAAAATGTGCGCCCATTGTCATGGTAAAGAAGGTAAGGGTGATGGAGCAATTTCAGCCAATGGGAAGATAATTGCGCCAGATTATCCAGGTAAATTGAAAGATTTGTCAGAAGGGAAAATGTACCATTCTATCCAGTATGGAAAAGGATTGATGGGATCGCATGCCTCTCAAATGTCTAAGCTAGAGCGTTGGCAAGTTGTTGAGTATGTGAAGTGCCTTCAAAAAGGCGTTTCTGCTCCAACGTTTGACAAGAATGAAATGGTGGTATTGGCCGCGGCAGATGCTGCACCAGCTGCAGAAACAACCAAACCCTAATTGATTGATCATTATGACACAAGATAAATTACAATTTCAAATCCCGAGTGGGGTCAGCAAATGGACCAACATAGGTATGGGTATTGGTTTGGCTGCCTTGATTGGCGGTTGGTTTGTTGACCATACAGATCACCATCAATATTGGTGGGCCAATATCTTAATCAATGGTTTCTTTTTCTTTGCCATTTCTTTAGGAGCGATGTTCTTTTATGCATTGCAATACGCTACAGAAGCTGCATGGTCAGCCATGGTTAAGCGCGTTTTCGAGGCAATGTTTCAGTTTATTCCTGTAGGTGTAGGTATAGTTTTATTGGTTGTCCTTGCCGGACAATTTCATATTAATCACCTTTATCATTGGATGGACCCTGAATTGCACGATGTCAATTCACCTGCCTATGATGAAATTATTGCCAATAAAAAACCTTATTTATCAGCTTGGTTCTTCTGGTTAAGAATGTTGGCTTATGCTGGTACCTTCATTTACTTCGCACGTAAATTCCGTGAGTGGTCTATTCAGGAAGATACAGAGGGTGGTACTGTTTTGCACTATTTTCAATACCGCAAAAGTGCCGTATTCTTGGTATTCTTTGCGGTTTTTTCCTCAACCATGTCATGGGATGTATTGATGAGCATTGATACGCATTGGTATTCCACTATGTACGGTTGGTATATCTTCTCTGGCATGTGGGTAACCACCATGATTTTTGCAACTTTGGCAATTGTTTGGATGAAGAATTTAGGATATTTCCAAAATTTGAACAACTCGCACATTCATGACTTGGGTAAATGGATTTTTGCAATTTCTATGTTGTGGAGCTATTTGTGGTTCTGTCAGTACATGTTGATTTGGTATTCCAATATACCAGAGGAGGTTACTTATTTTAAAACACGTTACGATCATTACATGGGGATGATGTGGACTATCTTCCTTGTTAATTTCATTGTACCATTTTATGTTTTGTTATCTCGTGATGCAAAGCGTAATACAAAGTACTTAACACGTGTTGGTGTAATCATTTTTGTATCTCACTTCTTTGATTTGTATTTGGCAGTTATTCCTGGTACCAATCATGGACATGAAATTTTTACATATTGGTTTGAATTTGGTTTGTTTATTGGTTTTTTAGGTTTATTTGTACGCATGTTTACAACAGCTTTAACAAAGGCCAATTTAATTCCAGTGAAACACCCATTCTTGGAGGAAAGTGAGCACCACAGCATATAACGATAAAGTAGGAAAGTAAAAAAGAAAAACAATGAATCTATTCATTCTTTTAGTGTTGGTCTTGGCAATTATTGCAATTGCGCAATTGACAAAAGTGTATGACTTATCTCGCAGTTTAAGAAATACACGTGAGGAGGAAGTAACTGCAGCGGACAATCGTTTGAATGCAAATGCTTGGATTGTTTGGATGATAGCCTTCTTTGCTGGTACTATTTACCTTTATGTAAAGTATGGTGACTATTTACCAGAATCAGCTTCTGAGCATGGAGTAGCTGTAGACAAATTGATGTCGGTGAATATTTGGATGATCACGATTGTCTTTTTCATTGTCAATTATTTCTTGTTCACCTTTGCCAACAAATACAGATTCAATCCATCAAGAAGAGCTAAGTTCTTTGCTCATGACAATCGTTTGGAGATGATTTGGACCTTAGTACCTGGTGTAACTATGGCTTTCATCATCGTATACGGCTTAATCACATGGAACAATATGACAGGAGCCGCGTCACCTGATGCTATGCAAATTGAGTTGTACTCCAAGCAGTTCGACTGGACAGCTCGTTATCCTGGAGAAAACAAAGTTTTTGGTGCGGCTGATTTCAATCTGATTGGTACGAGCAATGGTTTGGGATTGGTTACTGAGGAGGGCGTGGCTGCTAAATTGGCGGAAATAGATCACAACCTTGAGCAAACAGAAAAAGCAATTGCCAATGGTAAGGCCGAGGGAACAATGCCAGACAGTTACATGGAGAGTTTGGAAGATCAGTTGTATAAGTTAAAGCGTCATAAGCAACGCATCTTGGACTTAAAGGAGAATGAGTTGAATGGCATCAGTCAATGGAAAGCCGGTGCCGATGATAAATTGGTTAAGGGAGAGTTTCATATCCCTGTTGGACAAGAGATTGAATTTGTTTTCCGCTCACAAGATGTAATTCACTCAGCTTATATGCCTCATTTCAGAGCCCAAATGAATACAGTTCCTGGTGTTCCAACACGCTTTAAAATGAAGCCCACCATCACAACAGCGGAGATGAGGAAAAAGCTTGGTAATGATAAGTTTGATTACATTTTGTTGTGCAACAAGGTATGCGGAGCTGCTCACTTCAACATGAAGATGACGGTGGTTGTAGACACTCCAGAAGACTATGCTGCTTGGTTGGCTGAGCAAAAGACTTTTGGTGGAGACAAGAATGAGAAGAAAGAGGAAGCCCCTGCGACGCCAGCAGCGGACACTACAAAAACAATGGCATCAATTAATTAAAAAATAGACAGAGAGAAATGGGAGCACATTCACACGATCACGGACATCACGAGGAAAGCTTTATCTCAAAATATATCTTTTCTCAAGATCACAAGATGATCTCCAAGCAGTTTTTGGTTACTGCTATTTTCATGGGAATCATCGCAGTAATGTTGTCTATTTTCTTCCGCCTTCAATTGGGTTGGCCAGGAGAGAAGTTTGGTATTTTAAACGCTTTTTTAGGTGACAAATGGGCGCCAGATGGTATTTTGGACAAGAATGCTTATTTGGCTATGGTAACCATTCATGGTACCATTATGGTATTCTTTGTATTGACAGGTGGGTTGTCCGGAACTTTTGCCAACTTGCTTATTCCATTGCAAATTGGAGCACGTGATATGGCCTCTGGTTTCATGAATATGTTGTCCTATTGGTTCTTCTTGGTTTCAAGTTTAATCATGGTTGCTTCATTGTTTGTTGAAGGTGGTGCTGCTTCTGGTGGTTGGACAATCTATCCTCCATTATCTGCCCTTCCTCAGGCTATGCCAGGTTCTGGAACAGGTATGACTTTATGGTTAATCTCTATGGTACTATTTGTCGCTTCTTCTTTGTTAGGTGGTTTGAACTACGTTGTGACCATTATCAATTTGAGAACAAAGGGGATGAAAATGACACGTCTTCCTTTGACCATCTGGGCTTTGTTTGTGACAGCTATTTTGGGTGTACTTTCTTTCCCAGTTTTGGTTTCATGCGTGGTTCTCTTGATCATGGACCGCTCTATGGGCACGGCTTTTTATTTGTCTGATATTTTAATAAATCATCAGGTAGCTGATATATCTTTCC
>CAZNVU010000033.1:4576-22509 GCA_964576575.1 uncultured Chryseobacterium sp. | reverse complement strand
AATTCGGGATACGGAAATATCCTTTAAGAACCATGGGAACTGCTTACTTCCAATTGGTGCTGATAATAAAATCGTAGCCAATGGATTAATATGTCTACTTAACTCAGTGGCCAGCATACCTCCCATTGAAGAGCCAATAACAACATTGTTCTCCGTTGTAACTTGCTCTGCTATCAGTCTACTATAATCGCCCAAAGTGCGCGAATTCTTTGGATGAACCCATTGAATAAAATGAATTTTACCAGGCAATTTATAGCGCTGATACAACCGGCTATCAGCACCCATGCCTGGAATGAGATAAAAGTTTAGTTCCATAATCTAAAGGTAAATACCTTCTCAAAAGACTAAAAATGAAAGAATCACAAAACTTCACAAACATACTTTTCTCAAACAAAAAGGCGATCCGAAGACCGCCTTTCGCGGAGCGTAAACGCTCCCAGGGTTTGGCACCTGTATCTTAATTAAACCACACCTTGGTCAATCATCGCATCGGCTACTTTAACAAAACCTGCAATGTTTGCACCTTTAACGTAGTTCACATAATCACCGTCTTTACCGTACTGAACACATGCAGCATGAATACTCTTCATGATGTTGTGCAAACGTTGATCAACTTCTTCACGTGTCCAACTTAAACGCAATGAGTTTTGAGACATCTCTAAACCTGATGTTGCTACTCCACCTGCATTAGAAGCTTTACCTGGAGAGAACATGATTTTGTTAGCTTCAAATACTGCAATTGCTTCAGGTGTTGAAGGCATATTGGCACCTTCAGCTACAGCCATACAGCCATTGGCAACCAATGCCTTGGCATCATCACCATTCAATTCATTTTGAGTAGCACAAGGCAATGCGATATCACACTTCACACCCCATGGTGTTTTACCTGCAACAAACTCACAACCGTACTTGGTAGCATACTCTTGAATACGACCGCGCTTCACGTTTTTCAACTCCATTAAGAAGGCCAATTTCTCGGCATCAATACCATTGGCATCATGGATGTAACCAGAAGAATCAGACGCGGTAACCACTTTGGCACCCAACTGAGTTGCTTTTTCAATAGCATATTGAGCAACGTTTCCTGAACCAGATACGACAACTGTTTTACCGTTGAAATTTTGACCTTTTACAGCCAACATTTCTTGTGCAAAATATACAGTACCATATCCTGTTGCTTCTGGACGAATCAAAGATCCACCCCAGTTGCGTCCTTTACCAGTTAATACACCGGTAAACTCATTGCGCAAACGCTTGTATTGACCAAACATGAAACCAATCTCACGACCACCCACTCCAATGTCTCCAGCAGGTACATCTGTATCAGCACCAATGTGGCGAGACAATTCAGACATAAAACTTTGACAGAAAGCCATTACCTCGCGATCTGATTTTCCTTTTGGATCAAAGTCAGATCCTCCTTTACCACCACCCATAGGCAAAGTGGTCAAAGAGTTTTTGAAAATTTGTTCAAAACCCAAAAACTTCAATACGCTCAAGTTTACAGTTGGGTGAAAACGCAAACCACCTTTGTACGGACCAATTGCGCTATTAAACTCTACGCGGTATCCGCGGTTCACTTGAATTTCTCCCTTATCATCAACCCACGGCACACGGAAAATAATAGTGCGCTCTGGCTCAACAATACGATCTAAAATCTTGGCATCTTTATACTTAGGATGCGCTTCCATAAATGGAATGATTGCTTCTGCTACTTCATGAACAGCTTGCAAAAACTCAGGTTCGTTAGGGTTCATTGCCTTAACCTTTGCCATGAAGGCATCGACCTGTGCTTGATACGTGTTTGACATAGTATAATTTTTAATGTTCAAATTCGGGGCGAATATAAAGGAAATATGATTAAGCCAATCCTCTTTGAATTAATGATTTTTATTTCTTCGAAAGCAGTTTCCTTTTGTTTCTTTGTATTCAATATTTTAGCGATATGTGGGGAGCCATAGCAGGTTTTATTTTAAGGAACAGAATTTTATTAGGAAGCATCCTTTTGGGGCTAACGCTTTGGATGGGTTACGAAGCCCGCAATGTGAGGATGAGTTATCAATTTTCTGGTGTCCTTCCGCACGATGACACAACTTATGTAGCTTATGAGGAATTCATGAAGCAATTCTCTGAAGACGGCAATGTCCTCGTCTTTGGATGCAATGATCCTGAAATTTGGGAATTACCCAATTACAATGCATGGAAAGAACTGGGTGAAAGCATTAAGCAAATTACTGTCCCTGTTGACACGATGATCAACGGGCAAATGACTACGATACAAATCCCCATTGTAGACAGCATTTTTTCTATCGCCCACGCCTACGAAATGTATGCCGATACTGTGATTTCAAAAAGCTTGGTTCAAACAGAAACGGATCGTTCTGATACTTCATACAAATTCAGCTTCAGAAAAATTGTACCACACACTCCACGCAGCCAGACTACGGTAGACAGCATTCACGACAAAATTCACAGTTTACCCTTTTATGACGGATTGCTCTATAAAGCAAAATCAGACGCCACTATACTGATGGTATTCATCAATTCAAAAATCTTCAATTCAAAAAGAAGAGGTGATGCGGTAGATCAAATGGTAGCCTTGGGTGACCAATTCAAGGAAAAAACCTACATCCCTGTTTATGTATCCGGATTGCCCTTTGTGCGCAATACCATGATGACGAAAGTGAAAAAGGAATTGCAATTCTTCACTCTGATGTCGCTATTGGTTTCAGCTCTATCAATTTTGGTCTTTTTCCGAAGTTTACGAGCAGTGCTCATTTGCACATTAATCATCGGCATTGGTGTTATCTTTTCAATGGGGACCATTGCTTTGTTTGATTACCCCATTACAATGCTAATGGGTCTGATTCCGCCTCTAATGATTGTTATCGGGGTTCCCAATTGTATATATCTCCTTACTAAATACCATTCAGAATTTGTCATTCATGGCAATAAAATGAGGGCCATGGCAAGGGTTATTCAAAAAGTGGGCGAAGCTTCATTTATGATTAATGCGACGACAGCCGTTGGTTTTGCTACCTTCATTTTTATTGATAGTGAATTGCTCAAACAATTTGGTGTTATTTCAGCCTTGAACTCCATGTTGATGTTTTTCATTTCTCTAATTGCCTTCCCTATTCTTTTCAGTTACACTTCAGCTCCTGGCCCGCGACATTTGAAGCACATGGACATGGCTTGGCTATTCAAGTTCCTAGAGACCTTACTCAAGATGATTACGCGTCATCGCAAACCCATTTATTGGATCACCATTCTCATTACGGCCGTCTCCATCTATGGGATGACCATGATAGAAACCACCGGAAATATCGTCGATGATTTACCAGAACAGGATAGGGTTATAACCGATCTGCAATGGTTTTAAAAACACTTCAATGGAGTTATGCCATTTGAAATCATGGTGGAGAGCAAGAAACCAGGTGTTATAACCAAACCCCAAGTCATTGCACGCATTTCCCAATTACAAGACACATTGGCCACCTACACCCAATTTTCCAAAAGCCTCTCCATTGCCGATGCTAGCAAGTTTGCCCGTCAGGCTTTTTACAACGGCGACCCTGAACGGTATACTTTGATACCCCGAAATGAGCAAAGTTTCATCGCTCCGTTCTTTCAATATGAATACGGCAGTAAAGGATCTGAAAAGGCGTTCATGGATAGTACAAAATCCAAAACACGCATCACTGCGCACATTGCGGATATTGGAACAAAAGAAATGGCTGTCCTACTAAAAGACCTGCGTCCCAAAGTAGACAGTATCTTTCCTTCAGACAAATTCAAAGTCATTTTCACTGGGACCAGCATAGTTTTTCTTGAAGGCACCACTTATCTAGTGGACAATTTGTTTACTTCCATGCTTTTTGCCATCGTTGTCATCAGCATCATGATGGCTTGGATGTTCAAGTCGCCAAGGATGGTCATCATTTCTTTGATCCCCAATATTATTCCTCAACTTGTCACTGCAGGATTAATGGGATTCTTTAATATCCCATTGAAACCCTCCACCATTCTTGTTTTTAGTATTGCTTTTGGTATCACCGTAGACAATACCATTCACTTTTTGGCCAAGTATCGTCAAGAACTTTGGTCCAAAAAACACAGCCTCTATGAATGTGTGCTGACTGCAGTTAAGGACACTGGTGCATCTATTCTTTACACCTCCATCGTGTTATTCTTGGGATTTGGCATGTTTGCTTTTTCTCAGTTTGACGGATCAAAAGCTTTAGGGATACTAACGGCCTTAACGCTGCTGAGTGCTATGCTCACCAACCTCATCGTATTGCCAGCCATGCTCCTTTCTTTCCAAAAAACAGGCACTACAGATGATTTCAAAAGAAAAGAACCAGATGATATTTTGGATGAGGATTTCCCAGAAATTGTCTAAATTAGGTTCATGAAAAGAATACTTCACGCCAGCATTCTCTTATTGGTCATTATTTTTTTTGCAGCTTGTCAAAGTAGTAAATCATCCAAAGGATATGACTATTCTGCACATAGAAAAGACAATGCTGAACGTGTAAAAGAAACGCGAGAGCGAAATAAGAAATCCAAAAACCTTTTGAACCACAAAGGGAAATCCGTTAAAAAACCCAAACCCGAATACCCATAATGAAAGGAATTATTCTAGCAGGAGGATCTGGAACCAGGTTGTATCCATTGACAAAAGCAGTGAGCAAGCAGCTCATGCCAGTCTATGATAAACCCATGATTTACTACCCTCTGAGCACCCTCTTGCTCTCTGGAATCAATGAAATACTCATCATTTCAACACCACAAGATTTACCGCACTTTCAAAGACTATTAGGGGACGGAAGTCAGATAGGATGTCGCTTTGAATACAAAGAACAATTAATTCCCAATGGTCTGGCTCAAGCATTTGTTCTGGGTGAAGAATTCATTGGGAAAGACAAAGTTTCCCTTGTACTTGGAGACAACATCTTCTACGGCCGAGGAATGGGGAAAATACTGCGTGAGAACAACGACGTAAATGGCGGGCTGGTTTTTGCCTATCATGTAAACGATCCTGAACGCTACGGTGTTGTTGACTTTGACAAAAATGGCAAAGCTCTTTCCATTGAAGAAAAACCTAAGAATCCAAAATCCAACTTTGCCGTTCCAGGCTTATATTTTTACGACAACCGTGTAGTGGAAATCGCAAAAAATTTGAAACCTAGTCCACGTGGTGAATACGAGATCACAGATGTCAATAAGGCTTATTTGGGAATGGGTGAATTGACAGTGCAAATTCTCGATCGCGGCACAGCATGGTTAGACACAGGTACATTTACTTCATTGATGCAAGCAGGACAATACGTTCAAGTGATTGAAGAACGCCAAGGATTAAAAATAGGTGCCATTGAAGAAATAGCATGGCGCATGGGATTTATTACAGACGAACAATTGGCGGAGTTGGCTGTTCCATTGGTGAATAGTGGGTACGGTCGCTATTTACAAGAACAACTCAAGTATGCACGCTGATACGCTTTCTTTAGAAAAAATCCAACAATGCATATTGGAAGACATTTCCAATTTTGCTAAGCCACAACTGCTCCAAGAATTACATGAACCCATTCAATATTTACTCAATATTGGTGGTAAAAGAATGAGGCCAGCACTTGTGCTCATGGCCGCACATTTGTACGATGAAAACATTCACCCATATAGGAATATTGCATTGGCCGTTGAAGTCTTTCACAACTTCACTTTGATGCACGATGACATCATGGACCAAGCTCCATTGCGCAGAGGAAAAACAACGGTTCATGAAAAATGGGATACCAATACAGCGATTCTATCGGGAGATGCAATGATGATAGAGGCCTATCAATTGTTGTGTCAAAACCCTCACCCAAAACTTCATTCACTGTTGCAGGTTTTCAATTCGGTAGCTTTGGGAGTTTGTGAGGGCCAAGCACTTGACATGTCCTTTGAAAAAAGGAACGATGTTATCATCGAAGAATACCTTAACATGATTCGTCTAAAAACGGCCGTGCTGCTCGGTGGAGCGCTGCAGATGGGTGGAATAGCCGCAGGCGCTTCAGACGATGATGCACAACATTTGTTTACTATTGGCGAGTCTGTAGGCATAGCCTTTCAATTAAAAGATGATTATTTGGATGCCTTTGGTGATCCCGAGAAGTTTGGAAAGCAGGTCGGCGGAGACATTATTTCAGATAAAAAAACTTTCCTTTCAATAGAACTAAAAAACAAAATTGGAATGGAGGCATGGATGAAATGGAACGATCAGCAATGGACTGCCGTAAACAAAGTGGAAGAATATAAAAAAGCTTTCACCCAACACGGAATTGACGAATCAATATTGCAATCTTGCCAGTATTACTCAGAACAAGCCTTGCAACATTTAGATGCATTGAGTTGTTCTAAAGATCAAAAATTATTACTGCGTGAAACCATCGAATCCCTCCTCCACAGAAATCATTGACCCGCGAAACATCCCTTGGCCAGATATCGTCAAAGAATTTTCAAAGGACATGAACATGATTGGTTGGAATGTTGACGCAGATCAAATTGAAAATAGCGAAGTACTTCAACAAATTGTCAGAGAAAAACTGAAAATCAGTCCTAACGAAATAACAGCGCTTTTATACCGCATGGGTATTGAGGAGAATCGGGTAGGTATTGCATTGGCCAACAAACAAGTTGCAGAAGGTATTGAAGAAATTTGTGGCCTCATTCTCAAAAGAAGTGTAGATCGCATTATTTCAAGATCGCACTATGCGCATTAAAAATAATAACAGTGATGGCAAAAATTCACTTCTGAATTTCACCAAAAACCATAAATAAAAGCCACAACCAAGATCAAGTCATGCACCGAACAATAACAACGCTTTGCTTCATTTTAACCATCATCTACACCTACAGTCAAGATCCTTACGTTGTTCCTAAAGACACCTTGGTTCAGCAAAAACTAGCCCATTGGAAGGATTTAAAGTTTGGCCTTCTTATGCATTGGGGAACTTATAGCCAATGGGGAATTGTAGAGAGTTGGAGCCTGTGCAATGAAGATGAAGATTGGTGCAAGAGAAGGGGACCTTATGCCAACAATTATGATCTCTACAGGCGCAAATACGAAGAACTCAAATTTTCATTCAAACCTACTGCATTTGACCCCTCAAAATGGGCCCTTGCTGCAAAGGATGCAGGCATGAAATACGTTGTTTTCACCACCAAACATCATGATGGTTTTTGTATGTTCGATACCCAACACACCGGCTACAAAATGACCAGTCCTGATTGTCCAGCTGGATTTGATGCCACTGAGGCCATTACCGAAGAGTTCAGAAAAAAAGACTTTTTCATTGGCTTGTACTTCTCAAAGCCAGATTGGCATTGTCCGGACTATTGGTGGCCATACTTTGCAACACCTGATAGAAATGTCAATTACAACCCGGAAAAATATCCGGAAAAATGGAAAGCCTACAAGCAGTTTACCTATAATCAAATTCAAGAACTCACCTCACAATACGGACCAATAGATCTGCTTTGGTTGGATGGTGGATGGGTTAGACCCAAACAACAAAAAAATCCATCCTGGGTGAATAGTCCATACAACCAGGACATCGATATGGCTTCTATCGCCCAGATGGCTCGAGCCAATCAACCAGGCCTTCTCATTGTAGACCGCAGTGTTGGAGGTGAATTTGAAAATTATTGGACACCAGAGCAACACATTCCTCCCCAAGAAGAAAAATTAGACTACCCCTGGGAAACCTGCATGACAATGGCCAATAGTTGGAGCTATGTCCCCAATGATCAATACAAATCATCCACAGAAATTCTTAAAAATTTGGCCACTATTGTTTCAAGAGGAGGAAACTATCTCCTCAACATAGCTCCATCACCAACTGGAGAATGGGATAACCAAGCCTATGTCAATCTAAAAGAGATTGGTCAATGGATGAAAGTCAATGGAGACGCTATTTATAGCACAACAAGGCATTCACTTACCACACAAACGGAAAACTATTTTTACACCCAAAAGGGAGATACAGTCTACTGCATCTATTTCAAAAAAGAAGGACAAGATTTCCCTACGTATTTCCCCATTGAATACCCCAGGAAACCAGAGAGTGAAGTACGAATTCTAGGAATGGATGAACCTGTTTCATACGAATGGAAAAACGGAATGAACTGGAAGGTCAAGAACCTGAACAAATCAGCATTGGCCAATCAACCCGCTGTTGTATTTTATTTCAAATGGCAATTGCCGGCTTCTTCGAAATAAACCATAAGCCAAGGAAAGTAAAGGCCCCATTCAGAATGAGCAGTTCAAATCCAAACTTGTAACCACCCATCCATTGCATACCATACTTATCCAATAGCAAGGATAGCAAGGGAGACAGCAATAAGATCAATGGAAGACCTTTTCCTTTGATTTGTCGTTGTGTTAAAATACCAAAGGCAAACAATCCCAACAACGGCCCGTAAGTATAACCTGCAATATCAAACAGCAAATCGATGATGCTCTTTTCATTGATTGCTTTGAATAGAAATACGCACAAAAGAAAAACCAAAGCAAAGGTCCAATGAACCGTTTTCCTTCGCTTGGTCTTGTATTCTTCAGACCATTGAGGGTTGCGTTCAAAACCCAAAATATCGATGCAAAATGATGATGTGAGCGCTGTAATTGCTCCATCAACGGAAGGAAACAAGGCAGAAATAAGTCCCAAAATAAAAATGATGGAAACACCTTGAGGCAAGTAATTCATGACAACCCTGGGAAACACATCATCCGGAGGAAAACTCAAACCTTCCTTCTGAACAAACAAATACAACATACCTCCCAATAAGAGAAACAAGGCATTGACACCAACCAGCACCACTGAAAACCAAACCATATTCTTCTGAGAATCCCCAAGTCGTTTCACACTGATGTTTTTCTGCATCATCTCCTGATCCATTCCTGTCATGGTAATGGTAATAAACGCACCACCCAACACTTGCTTCAGAAAAAATTTCTTGTGTAAAAAGTCAAAATTCCAAACGTCCAAATAATGCTGCTCATTCATCTGAGCTATGGCTGTCGACCACGACAATTGCATCATATCCTTTAAACTCAAAACACAAACAATCAAGGCCGTTAACATGAATAAAGTCTGCAGTGTATCTGTCCAAACAATGGTTTTCACCCCGCCCTTGAGGGTATAGGCGATGATCATCAGCAAAATAATCACACTGGTCACCGCAAAAGGTATGTGCAGAGAATCAAAAACAAATAGCTGCAGAACATTGATCACCAAAAACAACCTAACCGTAGCGCCCATCGTGCGGGATAAAATAAAAAAACCGGCACCCCAACGGTATGCCTCTGGACCAAGGCGGTACTCCAAATAACGGTAGATAGAAGTTAAATTTAACTTATAATACAACGGCAGTAACACAAAGGCTACGACAAAGTAACCCAAGAAAAAACCCAGAACTACTTGAAAATAGGACCAACCTACAACACCCACAGTGCCGGGAACCGAAATAAATGTCACACCAGACAATGATGTTCCAATCATTCCAAATGCCACAATGTACCAAGGCGCACTCTGATTGGCCTTGAAAAAACTTTGATTGTCCGCATTGCGCGATGTCCAGTAGGACACCCCCAACAACACCAAGAAATAAGCCACCAAAATCATGGCCATTACATATCCCATCATCTATCTACAAATTGTTTTAATACCACAGCCCAACCTTTCCATTCCGACCAATCGTTGACACTTTCATTGTGCCAAACCATGCGCCAATCACAATGGTAATCCTTTGCATATTGTTTAGCTGCTGCCACTTTCATATTCGCGTCTTCAGGCGTTAAATGCATATAATTTTTCAATGTCACATCCATTCCCCAAAACGGAATCAATCTCAATGTAGACAACTGACTTTTGTGCCAATCATACCACAAAAAACTTCTGCTTGTTCCTGCTCTGTATCCTACCGTATCTGCAAACCCCATTGTATAGTCTCTTTCAACACCCAACGCAACCAATCGTACACTGGAAATGTGCAATTCCTGCTTTAAATAATGAAACCTAGCCGAGTGTATTTTTTTACAACCCAATTGTTCAAGCCGAATCATTTCTGCCTCATAATGTCCATCTATATCGTGTCCCAAAACACTAGGATGCCATCCCCACTCTGTGTCACCGATCCTGCGGAATAAGCAGTGCCAACCCGATGTCTGATGAATCTGCATTCCCTTGTCTAAATCTGATCTTTCTGCACACAACACAAAATATTTCAGTGCCATTCTCTCATTTTGACACATCTCCTTCAAAACATCATAAGTATCATAAGGATCTTGATGCCCCAAAATAACCAGAACCCGTTTGCTTACCCAATCCCATTTTAACCTTACAATATCTCTGCAAAATCCTCCCCATTGATTCAAAATGGTTTTGAACTTAAACGCATAGGGACTGTCTATATCGACAGTCAACTGTCTATTTGGAATTCTTGTTTCCGATAATCCCAATGCTTGAAGCAATCGGAAACGCCATTCATCCAAGTAAGCTGGTTCCACACCTCCCCATTGTCTTTGAACACAACCGGATGACTGAAACCTTCCCAGCTCATCCAAGTGCTCCTTTGAATATTCATCGCATCGCGCTAGCAAATAAAATGCATAGCCAAATACATCAAATTCGCCAAACGATTCGAGCGTTTCCACAGCCTTCCGAAACTGGCTAGTATCTCGGGTCTCATCCTTCCACCAGGGAAAATCCATGCATGGAAAGTGTATCAATGCCGTCTCAGATTCCAACCCGTAAGACAGGACTTTAAAATCCTCAGGAATCGATTCGTTTTTAGTAAAAATTTCAAAAGAATACCCTTCCAACAAAAATCCCAATGCATAACGCAACCGAGGTGTATCAATGTTGGATAGAATGGCTATCATTTCAAAAAATCAAATATGATGGTCGCCATTTTCTCAGCAGCATTTCCATCTCCATACAATGGTTTCCATGTCATGTCAGCCATTTGCATCACTTGATTAAAAGCCTGGGTGATTTTCACGGCATTTGCACCCACCAAAAAAGCTTTTCCATCTGCAACTATTTCCGCCCATTCTGTGGTATCACGCAATATGATGCAAGGCTTCTCAGCAAAGTAAGATTCTTTCTGCACACCGCCGGAGTCCGTAACAATCAATTGACTCAATCGCTCCATTTGAAGCATTCCAATATAGCCCAATGGCTCAATCAAATGAACATGCTCCGCCGATTCAAGTGCCGTGAGCAATTCAGGTTGTGCAGCCAAATTCTTTCTCAAACGCGGATGCACAGGTAAAACCCATTCCAATCCCGCTGACTGCGTTAATTGCATCAACGTTTCTACTATCGCTTTAAGTACTTCTGGATGGTCCGTGTTATGATCCCTGTGAATGGTGGATAAAACAAACTGTTTGTCCACAAAGGGTAGAACTTCAGGTTGGTATTCCCTTGTACCATAATACAACGCGTTGTCATACATAACATCACCGCATTGAAAGACACCAGGATTAACCGGTGAATATGGTGGTGTGGCATTGGTCATCCCTTCTTTTTCCAAATTCTCCAATCCCAATGGGGTGGGACTAAACAACAAGGTTGAAAGATGATCGGTCACAATGCGATTGATTTCCTCCGGCATGGTGCGCTGAAAACTGCGCAAGCCAGCTTCAACATGTATCACAGGTATATTGGCTTTAGCAGCCACCAAAGCTCCGGCAAGTGTGGAATTGGTATCACCGTAAACTAAAACGGCATCTGGTGACTCTTTTAGAATCAATGACTCCAAATCCATCATCATTTTACCAGTCTGGACTCCATGTGTGCCTGACCCTGCAGAAAACACTTGATAAGGAGCATCGATCTCCATCTCCCTGAAAAAAACTTCGGACATGGACTCATCATAATGCTGCCCTGTGTGAACGATGAGCTCTTGCACCCTTCCTTCGTAGTCATTTCTCCAAACCCTATTAAGCGCAGCTGCCTTAATAAACTGAGGACGGGCCCCAACAACAGTCATGATTCTCTTCATTCTAATAAGCCTTGATCGGCGAAGCTAAAATACGCATTCCCATGAACGATTAAATGATCCATCACTAACAATTCCATCACCTTTCCTACAGCGCGCAATTTGGCTGTTATCTCCAAATCATGTTCTGATGGAATCAGACTCCCGCTTGGGTGATTGTGTGCCAAAATGATAGCGTTGGCATGATGCTGCAGGGCCAATGAAAACACCTTTTTAGGATCTACCAATGTTGCTGTAAGTCCTCCTTCACTGATCCGCTTGGCGGTGATTACTGAGTTGTTTCTATTCAGCAATAAAATCCAGAATTCTTCATGGGTTAAATCCCCCAAATGTTTTACCAAATATTCAAAGGCATGATTGGAGCAAGAAATGGACTTTTTCTTTTCAAACTCTTCAAACCGTCTTCGACGAGCGAGCTCAAAAACGGCTGTTAGCAGGGCCGCCTTGCCAAATCCAATCCCTTTAATGGATAACCAATCTTGAAAGGTAAATTGGGACAACTTGGTCAATTTTCCGAATCCTTGCTCTAGTATAGCTTGTGCCATATCCATAACGGGGACATCTTTAGAACCACTGCCAAGAATGAGCGCAATCAAATCTTGATTGGATAATGCGTCTACCCCTCGATTCATTAGTTTCTCTCGAGGTAAATCTTGAGCAGAACACCACACTTCTTCATTCATTTTCATTGTGGTGCAAAATAAAAAAGCCCACCTCAGTGAGATGGGCTTTTCAGTCCTATAAATTATATGCAGGTTATGCAGATTATTTCAAACCGTTCACGTAAAGAGCCAAACTGCTCTTCAAGTTTGAGGCTTTGTTGTAGTGAATTACATTGTTCTTAGCCAATTTATCCAACATAGAAGCCACTTTTGGTAACAAAGCTGACGCCTCTGCCTTTGAAGTCAAAGCGCGCAACTTACGTAATGCATTACGTGTAGTCTTGTGGTAGTAACGGTTACGAACACGCTTGGCGTCGTTAGAACGGATTCTCTTGATTGCTGATTTATGGTTTGCCATTTTCTTCTAAAATTGGAGGGCAAATATACTCGAAAGAAATCAAAATCCCAAAAAAATATTTTTTTTCTTAAGGGACAAGTTGAAAACTGAACAATTCTTTGCTCTCGCCATAAGACCTAGATACGCAAGCAGCAAAAGGTCTGTGCGCATCCGATGACTTCCACTGTTGCGCCTTGAATTGCATGCGGGCTAATTCGCACAATGCTACTTTTTCTTGAGGCAAAACCTCAATACCTACCTGTATAAACTTATTGCCTTCATTTTGTCCTACCAATATAATCCCGCTTTGAGCATCTGTATCAAACAATGAATGTTGTATTTCCTTCAAAGTATCCATCAACCGCCCGAGGTTTTCCCAATGACCTGTTTTAGCCATTCCACTCATGATATCTATAATGGGTTGCAAACTTTGATGATCTAGTCTACCCCGATAAATCATGTGAATGCCATTATCCTCCATCCAATTCTCCACCATTTTTGTGAATTGAATCTGCGGTGGAATGGTTGGGTGATCATTGTAATGAATGGTCACCTGCTGGTGAAAACAAAACCTTCCTGCTGCTTTTGGCTCCATCTCGTAGTCCAATTTTGAACCTGATTTTCTGGAGATCTCAATCAGTCCTAATCCTGCACCGCCCTCATCACCAAAACTTTCATTCTGAATGATCTCTAGGTATCGTTGCTTCTTCTCTTCAGGGCTAAGTGAGTTCACTTTATCCAGTGCTTCCTTCAAAGGCTCCACGGAAGATGGATTAATTCCGTTGATGGTATTGATGGTCAAAAAATCTGTTGACGAGAAAAAACCGAAAAAACCTTCTGCCTCACCGCTATCCTCTTGAATTCCGTGACGCAAAATATTCTGAAAACATTCCACCATTAAAAATGAAGCTCGTTTCTTTAGGCTTAAATTATCCGAGCTCGCTTGTTTGACATGATTTCCCAAATCCAGAATAGCCTCTGTAAAATGACTCAACATGGTGCCACGATAGCCATAATAGGAGGCGTCTTCATCAAACATTTGATAAGCATAAAACAACATTTCCAAATGTTGTTCTCCTCTTGAGCAGCCACGTGGTGTATCCAAAGTCAACTAATTCGTCAATGCGAACTTAACCACAATTGTACTTTTTGAAAACTTTTTAGCTGTTTTTTTTGACAAAAATCAGTTACCATCACTTTTAACCTTCTGCTTGCTTCACACTCCAATAACTTTAACTTAATTCGCAATATGAAAAAAATCGTTCTCTCCATCACCTTGATGGTATTCCTTGTTCCCTGTCAATCTCAAGACCTACTCTACGATTTTAGCAACATTCAAGAGTTTGAAATCTTTTTTGGCTTTACCAATTGGGATTACCAAATGGATACGGCAAAAGCAGGTTCCGAGGGATACATTTTGGCTGATTCTGTAATCATCAATGGTATAACCTATGATAGTGTCGGTGTAAAATATAAAGGCAATAGTTCCTACAATTCCAACAACAACAAAAACCCGCTGCATATCAAATTGGATTACGTGCACAAAAAAGCGCATTACGACCATTGCACAGACCTCAAGTTGGGTAACGGTTTTTCCGACCCCAGTTTCATCCGTGAATTTCTATCCTATTCCATACTGAAAAAATATATGGATTGTCCAAAAGCCAATTTCGCCAATGTATACATCAATGGACAATTGCGGGGTCTTTATAGCAACGCACAATCCATTGATGAGCGGTTTAATGGAGACCACTACTACTCTGCTGAAGGATCCTTTTTCAAATGCAACCCTGTTGGCGGCGCAGGACCCGGTTCATCGGCTAGCCCCAACCTTTCCTATCTTGGAGCAAACGAAACTTCTTACTATAGCTCATATGAGTTGGAATCCAACACGGGTTGGAGCGACTTGGTTCATATGATTGACACCCTTAACAATTTCACAACGGTGTTTGAAAACAATATGGATATTGACCGCGCTATTTGGATGCTCGCGTTTAACGTTGCCCTGGTAAATTTGGATTCGTATTCTGGACAATTCAAACAAAACTACTACCTCTACAAAGACCACAACAATCTTTTCTTGCCCACCATCTGGGATTTGAACATGAGCTTTGGCGGATTCCCCGGTGGACAAACCCCTGGAAGCAACCAATCCACTACCAGTGTTATGTACAATAGCACCAGCACTGTTCACCCGCTCATTTCAAAACTGCTCGCCATCCCACGCTACAAACACATGTACATCGCGCATATGAAAACCATCATGAATGAATGCATTGCTAACGGCTGGTACGTGACAGAAGCGCAAAACATCATGTCCATTATTGATGCTGCTGTGAATGCGGATCCATATAAATTCTATACTTACACGCAATTCAACTATAGCCTTTCCTCCAACACTACTGGCGGTGGTGGTGGTCCAGGTGGCGGATCAGTTCCCGGCATTCAATTGCTAATGGACGCGCGCAACACCTATCTTCAAGCTACCACGGAATTTCAACAATCAGCGCCTACATTGAGTAATCCGCTCATCTCTAACGACATTGACTTTCAAAACAACTTTTCCATTTCCGTGGAATCTTCAAATAACACAGAGGTATGGCTTGGTTACCGTTTTGATAAGACGCAAAGATTTACCAAAATTCAATTGCAAGATGATGGTCTTTCTGATGACGGAACAGCGGGAGATGGCAGATATGGTGCTTTCATCAATGCAAATGGAACACATGTAGAGTATTACTTCTTTGCCGATAACAACAATGCTGGCATCTTCTTACCCGCCCGTGCTGAACATGAATTCTTTAATAAAATTTTCAGCACGCAAGCTTACGCCATTGGTGATATCAGCATCAATGAATTATTGGCCAGCAACAGTATTCAATTGGATGAATACGCTGAAGATGACGATTGGATTGAACTTTATAACAACTCCAACAACATCATTAATCTCCAAGGTCTTTTCTTAACTGATGATGGCGCTGTATTGAACAAATGGCCTTTGCCATCTTTGCTCATTGCCCCTCATGGTTTCACTATGGTATGGGCAGATGATGATGCGTGGCAATTGAGTGCACATACCAACTTTAAACTGAGTGCTTCAGGAGGAACATTAATGCTCACCGATGGCACCAATATTTTGGACAATATCATCTACCCTATTCAGCAAAGCGATGTCAGTTATGGTCGCTTTCCGGATGGATCAGCGGGTAGCCTACAATTCATGTCCACTACTTTCAATGGCAACAATAGCGGTGTAGTTGAAGTGAAAGAAAATAATCTTTCCTTCTCCTTTTATCCCAACCCTACAAATGATATCCTGAACATCAGCGCCAACAAAACCATCCGAGAGATCAAAATAATGAATGGAATGGGCCAAATGTTGAATTTTGGGGTAATCAAAGGAAACAACACCATTGTAAATGTTGCCTCATGGACCGACGGTGTTTACCACATTTCACTCGAAATGGAAGACGGAGAAATACTTCACCGTTCTTTCGTGAAGGGGTAAGTCGCCACTTGCTGTATTTTAGCCTCATGAAAAGAGGCGTAGCCATTTTGGGATCTACAGGATCCATTGGAACACAAGCATTAGAGGTCATTGCGGCCAATCCAGATAAATTCTCTGTGGAAGTATTGACCGCGCAGAAGAATGCTGATTTATTGATTCAACAAGCGTTGCAATTCAGTCCCAATGCAGTTGTGATTGTGGATGAAAGCCAATACACCAAAGTGAAAGATGCCTTGTTTGATTTAGGTATCAAGGTATACGCCGGAGAAGAAAGTCTTTGTCAAATAGTACAATCAGAAAGCATCGATATTGTGCTCACAGCGTTGGTCGGTTTTTCAGGACTTAAACCCACTGTCGCTGCCATTGAAGCCAAAAAGCAAATTGCATTGGCCAACAAAGAAACTTTGGTGGTAGCAGGAAAAATCATCACCCAATTGGCCAAAGAAAATGCAGTCAATCTTTATCCGGTAGATTCAGAACACAGCGCCATCTTCCAATGTTTGGCCGGCGAGTGGCACAATCCCATTGAGAAAATCATACTAACTGCTAGTGGTGGTCCTTTTAGAGGAAAAACGATAGAGGATTTGAAGGGAATCAGAAAAGAACAAGCGCTCAAACATCCCAATTGGAGCATGGGCGCTAAAATCACCATAGACTCCTCTACCTTGATGAATAAAGGTCTGGAGGTCATTGAAGCGCAATGGTTGTTTGATTTACAGCCACATCAAATTGACGTGATCGTTCATCCGCAGTCCATCATTCACAGCTTGGTTCAGTTTCAAGATGGTAGTCTTAAAGCACAACTTGGATTGCCCGATATGAAATTGCCCATTCAATATGCATTGGGATATCCGCAACGTTTACCTGCAGATTTTCCAAGATTTCACTTCAGTCAGTTTCCCAACCTAACATTTGAAGCACCTGATAAGGAAACCTTTAGATGTTTACAATTGGCCTATGACGCCATGTCTGCAGGTGGCTCATTGCCTTGTGTAATGAATGCCGCGAATGAGATTGCAGTTTCCTTGTTCTTGCAGGATAAAATTGGATATTTGGAAATTGCCCAATTGGTTGAGTCTGTGATGAAACACCACACCTTGATTGACAATCCTACATTGAACGATTTATTCCAAACCGACCATTGGTCAAGGGAAGCCGCTACCCAATTGGCCAACTAACGGACCAATTAATCGAATAAATCCTATTAGTGCGTGCGCAATTCAATGCTCACGCTTTCCACTTGACCCGGAATGGGCGGCGCCACTTTGGTCAGTTTGATACGAATGCTTTCCGCCTCGGTGAATCTGGCTTTTAGCGCGTTCAGGATGCGGTATCCTACCGCTTCAATCAGCTTGGAACGAATCGCCATCTCACGTCGCAC
>CAZNVU010000033.1:0-4476 GCA_964576575.1 uncultured Chryseobacterium sp. | reverse complement strand
GCTGGCCCTGTCAAGGTTCCTGTCAACAACAATCGGAACAAAGGCATTACGGCGCCCATTCCCAAACTTTCCTCTTGCAAAAATTGCTTGAATCGGCTCTCGATGTTTTCCAACGAAAAGTCTTCAATGGTATTCATCACATCCGCCCATTTTTGAATAATGGCCGCTGACTCGCCTACTTTCCACTTCTTGGCAACAGCATCTGCATCATATTGCTCAGGGCCTTGGAACAAATAAGTTCCTTCCAACATATCCTCCACAAACACCGCACGCTCCATCATCATTCCTACTACCTTCTCTGTGTATTCCAAACTCACTTCAATGCCTTTCTCCTTCAACAAAGGTTGAAGCATGATAGCCAAATCGTGGTGAGGTGTGGCCCTCAAATATTGTTGATTGAACCACTTGGTTTTATCTGGGTCGAACTTAGAACCACTCTTACCAATGCGCTCTATAGTAAACGCATCAATCATTTCTTGCTCGGAAAAAATCTCTTGGTTGTTACCAGGAGCCCATCCCAACAAAAGCAACATATTGATAAAGGCTTTGGGGAAATAACCTCGCTCACGGTATCCGCTGGAGATGGCTCCCGTTTCCGGATCTTTCCACTCCAAAGGGAATACAGGAAATCCCAAACGATCGCCGTCACGCTTGCTCAATTTACCGTTGCCATCTGGTTTTAGTATCAAGGGCAAATGTGCGAACAAGGGCGCCTCCCACTCAAAGGCTTTGTACAACATCACATGCAATGGTGCACTGGGTAACCACTCCTCGCCACGAATGACGTGAGAGATATTCATGGTCATGTCGTCAACGACATTGGCCAAGTGGTAGGTGGGCATGCCATCGGATTTGAATAGCACCTTATCATCCAACTCGTTGGTAGAAAATACAACCCAGCCGCGAATCAAATCTTGGAATCTCACCTCCTCATTTCGGGGCATTTTGAAACGAATCACATAAGGATCACCGTCAGCTAGGCGCTTCTCCACCTCATCCGCAGGCAAGGTAAGGGAGTTCTTCATGGTCATACGGGAAATGGAGTTGTATTGCCAATTGGGCATCTTGGCCAATTCTGCTTGCTTGCGGATATTATCCAAATCCTCAGGAGTATCAAAAGCGTAATAGGCCCAACCCGCCGCAATCAATTTCTCCGCGTACGGTTTGTACATAGGCTTGCGTTCGCTTTGGCGATAAGGGGCGCAATCACCACCGTAGCCGACACCTTCATTGGGTTCAATGCCGCACCATTTGAGCGCTTCGATGATGTATTGTTCAGCACCGGGGACAAAACGACCTTGGTCGGTATCTTCAATGCGGAGCAAGAAATCACCGCCGTGTTTTTTGGCAAACAAATAATTGTATAGGGCGGTTCTCACGCCACCCATGTGCAGCGGCCCTGTTGGGCTGGGTGCAAATCTAACTCTAACCTTTCGCATAAATAGTGGTACAAATTTAAGACAAAAGGGAGTAGAACAGCGGCATTGAATCTAGCCATTCTGCGCACTTTGCGAAACCCTTGCGAACTTGGCGTTTTAAAAGCAACAAATAGAAAGATATTGAGCAAAAGGGATGGACTTTACTTCCACCTTTCAGACTCTCTAATCTTCTGCAGATCTCTTTTGATTTCCTCGATATTCTCCATTGCCTTCTCTGCTTTTGGATCAGGAAGATTGTTAGAATGCTGCATGGCATACCTTAATTCCTCGTCAATTTGACTTTGAAGAATCTTATTCCTAGTTTTCATCTTTCAAATTTACTTTTTTTCAAAACAGAAAACACATTCTAAAACGTATTTTTCGATAAATTCAGATGCGTAGTATAAAACACAGAAAGAAAAACATCACAGTCTTTTCCTTCTGGTTGGGTCATTGACTAAAGCCAAAAAACCGGGAATATCTTTCTGAATTTCCTCAGTCTTTTTGGATGGACGCATGGGCGTTTTTCTCATGATCTCATGGAGTTCTTCTACAGAGATGGTTTTGTTTTTTGATGCTTTTCCCATGATTTGATCTCGAATTCCCGGCAATCAAGTTCAAAATGATAACAATATTTGGAAGGTCCAAATTGCAAAAAAAAAATGATTTCAATAATGCTCAAATGATTTACAATTGAACAACGAATACATAGGCTTACCAATAAAGAAAATGAAACGAGTTAATAGAAGTGATGACCTATTAACTAAGAATCAAAGAAAACTTCATTAATCCTTAAGGCATCTAATTCCCATTCCTGCATTCTTGCTATAGTCTAGTCTTATAATTCCAGTAGCATCATATAATAATGTTCTGTAATATGCGGTATTCAAATACAATTCAGATTTTGTCCACCAAAAACTAAAATTACCCAGCCCGTCAAAAGTCTGGTTTTCCCGAGAAAAACCATTAGGCAAACCATGAAACAAATATTGATCAGTTGCGCCACTATTCGGCGCATACCAACCTGTTGTTGATTTCAATTTAGAACCGACATTTTCACCTCTACAACAAACCCACCCAGTTGTTGATTGATCAGCCGAACTCATGCCAATCGAATTTTCCAAATACATCCATTCACAATCAGAAGGTACATGCCACCCAGAAGGACAGACACCTCTTGAATCAGTTGCAGCATACCAATTATAAAGCTTACCGTAGCTAGCGTCCTTTGCTAAATCATTGTTATAAAACGTAAAAGCACCACTAGTCAAATTTTGCCATGTAATATCGTCCAGACCACTAGGAATTAGATCCCCATTTTGATATTGATCCGTGGCCAAATTATCAGCAAACCAGCATTGCCCGCCTATTTCCACCAAATCATATACACGTCCATCATAAGTCAATGTTGATTGTCCACCACATCCTGTAACACTGATATTCTCATTCGAACACAAATTGTTGGCTGGCAAAAATTGATTTCCGTTATTTGAACTACCTCCGTTATTAGAATTCGGATAATTAGCTGCACTTATACCCGGTACAATAATAAATCCCGTACCCGCGTACAAAGTATCACCGGTCAGACTCACAGACAAGGAGGCATCCTGACCATCATTCCCCGCTGGCCCCTGCGGCCCTGTCGCTCCAGCAGCCCCGTCCGCTCCCGCCGGTCCTTGTGGCCCGGCTGGTCCCTGAGGACCGACTGGCCCATTGGCGGCATACAAGGCAAAAGGCACACTCATCAGTTGTTGCGTGCCGAGATCTACATAGCCGTTGCCTAAATCTACTTCTACCTGCAAAAACTTGGTGGTGTTGCTCCAGTTGATGCCGGCAAAGGTGCCTTGCACCGCAGTGCCTTGGCCAATCACCGCTGATACCAATCCTTGTGGATTGGTGCTAAGCGCGTGTGTCTCTTGGTATTCCACCGTACCGTCTGTTGTGTTTTGATGCAACGTGAATTTGGTGGTTGCTGCAGCATTGGCCGCCACTTGCCCGTTGGCATTGCGCACAACAGCTTGGTAAGGGATACCGGGAGGTACAGCGTTGGCCGCAGTGTTGCCTCCGTTGTTATTCCCTGGAGTTCCCGTATACAAGGCGGTGATTTCTTCTTGGGTAAGGGCGCGGTTGTAGATGGCGATGTCGTCAATTCTCCCCTTGAATCCGCCCATTACATCCATTTGAGGACCATTTCTTTGGCCTCCAATTATGAAATCATCTTGATTTTGATAACTTATTGTAAAATTAGCTTGGGCGATCAAACTTCCATTGCAATAAACTTTATGCACACCATTAGCATAACTTATGATTAAATTGTACCATTGATTCGTTTGAATAAGACCGCTTTGTGAAGTTGTAATTTGATAACTTGACTGATTTTGAACCCAATGGCCTGATTGTAACTTGGAATTATCCGAAGCGAATAATCCAATATTAATTGCTGGACCAATTGACCAATTGCTTGCATTGTTGATTGAAAATATAGCCTGAAAATAAAAAATATCGAACTGATAAGGATTCGTCTGTGCAACATTAGGATAAAATTCTGAGGTATTCACCCAAGCGGAGTATGTATAACTTCCGTTTTTGAGGTTTTCTATATTGCTTGTGATTAAATAATGAGCGTTAGGTGGCGTTCCATTGAATGAATAACAAGAATTACTATTATTAAATCTGTCAAAGGATAATTGAGGTCCGTTGACAATCAAATCACTTCCACTCCCACTCTCATCATTCGCATTCCCATTGAACGGATACCACGCAACAAGTCCGTTGGAGGGGAGGTAGGCTGGAAGATTTTGAGCTGTCACTTTACCTGATAAAATCAGCATCGCGGTAGCAAGCAATAACAAGAAATAGCATTTTCTCATGATCAAAATAGTTTGATCAAATATAAGAGAAGTAGGATACAAAACTGCACTTGATTTCTAATTTTCAGCGACTTGCTACACGCCCGGATGATGCCGATCCGTAAACACATTGATGATTAACATATCGCTCCTACGGATGCTATTAATATGCCGCTATTAATATGTCGCTCCTACGGAGCTGGAATACA
>CAZNVU010000032.1:0-22542 GCA_964576575.1 uncultured Chryseobacterium sp. | reverse complement strand
AGCATTGATAATGCTGGTTGTATCGGAACACAAAATTTCACATTTGACAATATACCTGAACCTATCGCAATCATTGACCCACAAACTGATCCCTGTGGAGGTTTCACCATTAATTTCACCCAATCTTCCCTCAACGCAAGCAATTACTTGTGGGATTTCGGCGCCCCAAATTCTCCCACCAGCACTGATGCGGCTACCTTTTACAATTACCCCAATACTGGAAATTTCAATGTCATGTTGATTGCAGGTGCTCCATCCACTTGTCCAGATACAGCTTATGCAACGGTTAGTGTTTTTGACGATTTGGATCCCGATTTTATCAATCCGGGACCTGTGTGTTTCAACGGACACGGCCTCTCTTTCTCGGCATTGGGGTGGACGCAACCCAACGCTGTAATTGATTGGAACTTTGGAGCAATGGCAAACATTGCCAATTCCTCCAATATTACGGTGAATGGCATTCAATATCCCAGTCCCGCCTATTATCCTGTTACATTAACCATCAGTGAAAATGGCTGCACGGAAAGCATAACCAAAGATGTTTGGGTAGTGCAAGATCCTGAAGTCAACTTTACGGTTTTACCGCCAGATGGTTGTCCCGGTACCTATGTTAAATTTGATGCCACAGCAACGGCTGAAACCCCTGTTTTTTTTATTTGGAACTTGGGAGATGACATCACCTCGACGCAACCCGATCCACTGCAGCTGTATGAAAATCCTGGCTCCTACAATGTGAGCATGCATGCTTACACCACTTCAGGATGCGTTTCAGATATATACATCAATCTCAACGATGCAGTTACCATTCATCCCGCTCCCACCAGTGGGTTTATGATACAACCTGACATCATCACCATCGACGACCCTACAGTTTACGTTATGGACTCCACAGGCACTGGGGTAACTTGCATTTATCAATTCAGTGATGGTGGAAGCATTGACGGTTTTCAAGGGAATTACACATTCTCTGAGTTTGGAAGGCAATCCATAACCCAAATCATCACCAATGAATTTGGTTGCACTTCAACAGCCACAGGATTTATTAACATTGGTGGAACAGTTTTCTTTTTACCCAATAGCTTTACTCCTGATTTTGACGGCATCAATGATGCATGGCTTCCATCTGCCATTGGGGTTGCCGCTTACAATGTTCGCATTTACGACCGCTGGGGAGAGTTAATCTTTGAATCCAATGATGTAACAGAACCATGGCAAGGCAACAAAAGAGGAAGTCAATACTTTGTGCAAAATGGCATCTACAATTACATTGTTACCTATCAAGATTTGATTGGTAAAACCACTCAGTTGAAAGGCAATATAATCATCGCTAGATAACACATCCCTTTTGTACCTTTGGGGCTCATTTAGAATTACCCCATGTTTGAACAATTAACGGACAAGTTTGACAGAGCCTTTAAGATTTTAAAAGGCCAAGGAAAAATCACAGAAATCAATGTCGCAGAAACATTGAAAGAAGTGCGCAGAGCATTGTTGGATGCCGACGTCAACTTTAAAACGGCCAAAGAATTTACAGAACGTGTCAAGGAGAAGGCGCTTGGTCAAAATGTATTGACCGCAGTATCTCCTGGTCAATTGTTGGTGAAAATCACCCATGACGAGTTGAAAGACTTGATGGGTGGTGAACATTCAGATATCCAATACCAAGGCAATCCAGGTGTTATTTTGATGAGTGGGCTTCAGGGATCTGGTAAAACCACTTTCTCAGGAAAGCTCGCTAATTATCTTAAAACAAAAAAAGGAAAGAACCCACTTTTGGTAGCCTGCGATATTTATCGCCCAGCGGCTATAGATCAGTTGCATGTAGTTGGAGAAGGCATTGGTGTTGAAGTTTTCAGCGATAGAGGAAACAACAATGCCGTTGATATTGCGGAGAAAGCCATCGCTTATGCCAAACAAAAAGGATTCAATGTAGTCATCGTCGATACTGCCGGTCGTTTGGCCGTAGATGAGGAGATGATGCAAGAGATTGAGCGCGTTAAAGCAGCGTTGAAACCGACGGAAACTTTATTTGTCGTGGATTCCATGACGGGACAAGACGCTGTCAATACCGCCAAAACTTTCCATGACCGTTTGGCATTTGATGGTGTTGTCCTTACCAAATTGGACGGTGATACTCGCGGTGGAGCTGCTTTGAGCATTCGGGCTGAAGTTTCCAAACCCATTAAGTTTATTGGTACCGGCGAGAAAATGGACGCATTGGATGTATTCTATCCTGAGCGTATGGCCAGCAGAATCTTGGGCATGGGCGACGTTGTTTCCTTGGTTGAACGTGCGCAGGAACAGTTTGATGAAGAGCAAGCCAAGAAATTGGAGAAGCGCATCAAGAAGGATCAATTTGACTTCAATGACTTCTTGGAACAAATTGGTCAAATCAAAAAAATGGGAAGCATGAAAGATCTACTAGGAATGGTTCCTGGTATGTCCAAACTGAAGGATGTCGATATCAATGAGGATGCCTTCAAACACATTGAAGCCATCATCCAATCCATGACGCCAATAGAAAGACAACAACCCAGTTTGATCAATCCTAGCAGGAAAACACGTATTGCTAAAGGCTCTGGAAGATCTGTTGACGAGGTGAATAAATTGATCAAACAGTTTGATCAAATGAAAACAATGATGAAAATGATGACCAACAAAACCCAAATGGCTCAGATGATGAAACAAATGGGGGGCATGCGTGGTAAAATGTAACTCAACGTCACAAAATGAATTTCACCAATACTCAAAATATTTACCACGGAAAGGTTAGAGATGTTTACACCATGCCCAATGATCTTTTGGTAATGGTGGCATCAAATAGAATCAGTGCATTTGATGTTATCCTTCCGAGACCCATCCCCAATAAAGGACAAGTGCTCAATCAAATTGCTGAAAAAATGTTGGACGCCACGTCTGACCTATGCCCCAATTGGAAATTGGCCTCTCCACATCCTTATGTGACCATTGGCAAAAAATGCATTCCCTTCAAAGTAGAAATGGTAGTGAGAGGATACTTAACGGGACATGCTTGGAGAACATATCATAGCGGATTGAGAACACTTTGCGGTGTTACCCTTCCAGAGGGAATGAATGAGAACGATCCCTTTCCCTCACCTATCATCACTCCGACTACGAAGGCATCGGAAGGGCATGACGAAGACATCTCAAGAGCGCAAATCATAGCACAAGGAATTGTCAGCGAGGAACATTATTTCGAATTGGAAAGATACACCCTCGCACTCTATCAGAGAGGTGTTGAAATTGCCGCAAAACAAGGTTTGATTTTGGTTGACACCAAGTACGAATTTGGTTTATACAACAACCAAATCACACTAATGGATGAAATTCACACTCCTGATTCGTCACGTTATTTCTATGCAGAAGGTTATCATGAGAGACAACTCAAAAAATTACCGCAAAAACAATTGAGCAAGGAGTTTGTGCGAGAGTGGCTCATTGCCAATGACTTCATGGGCAAGGAAGGGCAAGTAGTTCCAACGATGACTGATGAATGGATCGAAACCATAAGAGATCGCTATATTGAATTGTTCGAAACCATCACAGGAGAACGTTTCCGCCCAGTTAACTTTGAAGAAATTGAAATTGAAACAGCGGTTAATCAATGGCTAGAAGTTGGTCTCGATTCCAAGTAATTTTTCAATTGTTCTAAATTTTCATTGTTCCAATCATCCCAATGATGGGCATTTCCGGTCAGCCAAATTGCACCTCGAAAATACCATGGAATTTCACCTTGCTTGAGAGTGCATGATACTACGGCAAATCCTTTTTCATCTTCCGACAATTGAAACTCAATCTCTGCATCTGGTTCTTGAAGCTCACTAACTGATCTTTGGATTTGAATTAACTCTATAGAATCCAACGATGCGTAGATGGCTTTGATTTCCATGGATTGCGACATACCATTGTGATAAAATACAACACCATGCTTGGCTGTCATCGGTTCACCAATAATCTTAAAATGCGCAGTATCTCGGGCATCCCAATCTTTGAACCACATGCGCCACTCATTAAAATCTGAAAGCGCCCAAGCCAACTTCTGGTTGCTGCATCTTATCCTGATACTTTGCGTTGACTCATATTGATCCGGACCAAGAAAACACAACGCTGAATAGACCATCATTAACATGATGATCACCCAAGCGTATGTTTTTCTTAATGAGTTCATAATCTCTGTATCAATGCTTGATACAATTCAGTCAATAGTGGTTCGGCTCTTTTGGCTGTAGCGACGATTTCTTCAATTGAAACTGGACTTAACTTCTGCGGATCACACTCATCGGTCAATACAGAAATACAACAGCAAGGGAGCCGCATGTGATTGCAAGCAATAACCTCGGGAACTGTGCTCATCCCAACTGCGTCACCGCCTATCATGCGCAAAAACCGATACTCCGCTCTGGTTTCTAAATTAGGACCAGGAACTGATATGTACACTCCCTCCTGAATTTGTATACCCTTTTCCGCAGCTATCTCCTTAATCAATCCATTCAATTGGTAAGAATACGGTTGAGACATATCTGGAAATCGAGGGCCCAACTCATCAGCGTTCTCTCCGCGCAAAGGGTTCTCAGTCTGCAGATTGATGTGATCCTCAATGAGCATCAAATCACCTTTTTGGAAATTGGGATTCAAAGCCCCTGCCGCATTGCTCAGCAACATAAACTTCACACCCAACATTCGCATGACACGCACAGGATGGACAACTTGTTGCATGGAATAACCCTCATAATGGTGAAACCTTCCCTGACAAGCCAAAACTTTTTTTCCGCCCAATGACCCATAAATCAACTTTCCAAAATGAAACTCAACAGTGGCGATGGGGAAATGCGGTATTACGCTGTAATTAAACTCCTTTTCCACCTCAATGTGCTGTACCAATCCATGAAGGCCAGTTCCTAAAATTATACCGATCTCCGCCGATTCAATTCCTCTGGCTTTCAACCATTCTACACTTTCTAAAATCTCTTCCATGATGTTAATTTACACATTTTAAGTAAAGTTGATAAATCTCTTTGTAATTACCAACATAAAAAATCTATTTTTGTTTCATGCGCATTTACCACATTCTATTTTTGGCCATCTTCAGTTTGGCACTGAACAACCAAACTCAAGGTCAAAAAAAAATTGGAGAGAATGCGGTACAAATCACCGGAGCTTGCTTGGTGAGTGACTCTCTCTATCCAGCCCCTTACGTGAGTATCTTCAGAAATAGAGATCACCGTGGAACTTATTCCAACCGAGATGGATATTTTACTATACCCGCTTTAGAAGGTGACACATTGACTTTTGTTTGCACTGGTCTCAAAACTTCTTTCTTTGTTGTACCTGTGACGGAAGAACACCAAATGCAAGTGGTTCAAGTTATGGAGATTGAAGCCTTTGAACTTTCCCCTTTGTACATCTTGCCCTACCCCGCACCGCATGAATTGAAAAGAGAAATATTGGCATTGGATCTTCCAGGAGATGGTCACCAATTGTTCAAAAGAGATGATGTGTCCTTGGCTTCCTATGATGGAATGAATGATTTCTCCAGCATGGCTTATGAAAATGCCTCCGCTATCCTAACAGCGCGATACAGCAATGGTTTTGTTTCGGGTGGCAACATCCTTTCCAATGACGCTTGGAGATCCTTCATTGGTGGATTCAGACCAAAACGTCAAAAGTGAGATAATAAATCTCATAATTTCCGTTACTAATCCGTTCCCGAATTAAATTTAGAGCGTGAAGTATTTACTTGGTTTAATTTTTTTCCTACTCTCTCTTTCCCCTTGGTCGCAAAACGCCACATTGAAAGGTATTGTGGTCAATCCCTCAGGAGAAGGAATACCAGGTGTTACATTGATTCAAAAGGACAATCTCAAAAACGGCACTGTCACTGATGCATTTGGGAAGTTCACTCTTTTCATCCCGGCTGAATTAGACATCATTGTTTCTGTCAAAGGGATTGGTAGTGAACCCAAAGAAACCATTTTCAATCTTCGCTCAGGAGAGATCAAAGAGGTGGAAATCATGTATGACGCCACTGTTATGAACAAAGGTCTTGAGGTGGTAGACAAAAGAAACCAAGAAAATCAAATCATCACCATCTCAACCAAGCTACCCACCAAACTCCCAACCATCAATCAAGGTATTGAGGCTTATCTGATCCAAGCCCCCGTTAATTTCCCCTCTGAATTGAGCTCAGGTTTTAATGTACGAGGTGGCAGCTTTGATGAAAATCTCATTTATGTCAATGACATTCAAGTTTACCGTCCTTTCCTAGTTCGTGCAGGACAGCAAGAGGGATTGAGCTTTCCAAACCCAGATATGGTGCGTAAAGTTGAATTCAGCGCTGGTGGTTTTCAAGCCAAGTTTGGAGATAAAATGAGTTCTGTATTGGATATTCAATATGCGAGACCCGACTCTTTTTCTGGTAATCTACAATTGGGATTGTTGGGAGGACAAATCCAATTCATGGATATTACCAAAAATAAAAAATGGACTTACAACACTGGACTTCGCTACCGCGATTACTCTTACATCCTCAATAGCATGGATGTTTCCGGTGACTATCAGCCCAGATTCTTGGACTGGCAGAATTACATCACTTGGCGTCCTATGGGGAATTATGGACCACTTGAATTTAGCTGGCTAACCAATCTCTCTTCCAATCAATACCAATTTCAGCCTGCTACGCGACAAACGGATGCCGGAAACATCAATGAAGCCATTAGGCTTACCGTGTATTTTGAAGGTCAAGAAAAAACACAATTCAGAACATCCTTTAATGCCTTCAGTACCCGTTACAATCCTAGTGAGTCATCACAAATCCGTTTAACGCTAAGTACATTTCAAACTTCCGAATCAGAACACTTTGATATTCTCGGAGCCTATCGCTTGGATGAATTGGACAGAGATTTGGGTTCAGATGAATTTGGAGAAGTGCTCCGCAACAGGGGCGTGGGTGCGTTCTTAAATCACGGTAGAAACGACCTCAACGCCCAGGTGTATCAAGCCTCTTTGAAAGGATTCAAGGAATGGGAAAAGCAAAGGCATCTGCTCAATTGGGGGATAGACGCTTCCTCCGAAACCATAGAAGACAGACTCAATGAATGGACCATGATTGATAGTGCTGGTTATGCAGCCAGCCGCCCCAATGATAGCATTGGTTATACCAATCCTACCCTACAAAATAAACAACTCATTGCCTTTCAAGACAGAATTAAAGCCACCAACAATGTCACTTCTCAGCGATATTCAGCATTTATTCAAGACAGCTGGCGACACGAGTGGGGTGATGGTGATGCTTTCTCCATTACGGCAGGATTGAGAGCCAATCATTGGAGTTTCTCTAATCAAACGGTCACTGGCCCAAGAATGAATTTGTCTTATACACCAACATGGCTGGGAACTAGAAAGAATGAAAACAGAGTGGATACCGTCCGAAAAGACATGGTCATAACCGCCGCTTGGGGATATTATTATCAACCCCCTTTCTACAGAGAAATGAGAAATTTTCAAGGCAACATCAACCCTGAAATACGCGCACAACGGAGTATTCATTACATCTTGGGAACCAACTTTGTATTTAGATCTTGGACAAGACCATTCAAATTCACTGGTGAAGTTTATTACAAAAAGTTTGACAATTTGATTCCCTATGAAATAGAGAATGTGCGTCAAAGATATTACGCCACCAATAATGCTGTCGGTTATGCCTATGGCGCAGATGCAATGGTTAATGGAGAATTCATTCCAGGCGTTCAGTCTTGGATAAGGGCATCTTATCTAAAAACAGAAGAAGATCTTTTGGATGATAAATACTATATCAGATTAAATGAATCGGGAGATACAATTTACAGTGGATTTACAATTGATGACGTTGCTGTTGACTCCATAGAGAAGATACCAGGATACATTCCAAGACCCACCGATCAGCGTTTCAGTTTCTCTTTGTTGTTCATGGACGAGATGCCGCGCAATCCAAAGTACAAAGCAACAGTAAATCTTTTCTTTTCCACTGGAGTGCCATACGGACCTCCCGGAGGCGAGCGTTATTTGGACGTGCTTAGAACTCGATCATACTTCAGAACTGATATTGGATTTTCACGGGATCTATTCACTACCAAAAAGAAAAATGGTTCCACCCGTTTTTTCAAGAGTGGAACCATTTCATTAGAAGTGTTTAATCTTCTGGGAGTAAACAACATCATCAATCACCAGTGGATAGAGGATGTGAATGGCAGAATGTACGGTATTCCAACCTACCTCACTGGTCGCAGAATCAACCTGCGTTGGGCCATGAGTTTTTAAGGGAGAACAACCAAGTTGTATACTTTTTCGTCCGATTCGTTACCCGCTTTATCTATGGCCATAATCTCCAAATGCCAAACCCCCGTTATGGTGTCAGGAATGGCAATGGTAGATGTTGGAGATGATGCCGTACCAGACAAATCAAAAACCCGAGAATAAGACCACAGCCCAACATTCTCTAAACCTTCATATCCCGGTAAATCAACATGACCATGACCATCATCTGCAGAATGTACATTAATCTTGAGCTGACTTAAATCTTCATTATCCGTCAATCCCACTTGAACAACAAAGCTGTTCCCAGCTGTTAACTCATGTGTTTCTTGCTGCACACTATTTACCATTACGCTATTAATCACTGGACGCTCAACATCCTGGACTTCTTCTGGTTTACAAGAGAAAGTAGTCAAAACAATCATTCCCATTGCAACCCATTGCATTTTCTTACTAATTTTCATTTTATTCATTTTTTAATTTATTATACTTGATTTTGATTTAAAAATTCAAAGCCATTGTACCCTGTATCCACCGTCCTTGCTCTGCCAAATTCATGGGGCGGTAAAGGCTTAGATGATTGTAGTAAACAGAGTTGTTTACATTGTTACATTGCAATACAATTGAAATAGAGCGTTGATTGAACCATTTGTAGCTGTACTGCAAATTGGCGTTAATAACAAAATAACCAGGAGTAGTTCTTTCATTTCTACTCACCCTTTCTTGATCAAAAGCATTACGCATATTAATCAACAAAGCCCATTCATGATGATTACCTTTAATCCAAGACCATCGCTGATTGAACTTTACTACAATTGGCGGAACAAAGGGCAGTCCTAATCCTGTTTGCATCTCACGCGTGTATAACGCTTCCAATGCAATGTCACCATTCCACCAATTCAAAGGATGCCAATCCAGAAACAATTCCCCTCCAGTCCAGAGCACTTCTCTCTGAAGATATGCGTATACCTGACCACCATCAGGAAGATCTGAAAAATACGATTGAGGAGCAAGGAAAATAAAGTTGTCATAATAAGCAACAAAACCTGTCATTTGAGCATGCCCATTTTCCCACTCTTTCATCACATTGGCATCCCACTGATATCCAGATTCCCATTTCAGTTCAGCATTACCTTTCTCATGACGATGAGATCCATGGTGTACCCCATTAATCGCCCATTCGTTGATTTGCGGAATTCTATAGACCTTTCCCAAAACAGAATGAACTTGCCAATCCTTTGGCCCATTCCAAGTCCAACCATATTGTGCAGCCCAACCCATACTGCGCCTGACAAATGGCAAAACCCGCACCAATAAACTATCTGTTGGCTGATTAACATCATACCAAGGCTGTTGGTACCCCTTGATGGCTATACCACCCTGCTCCACTCTGAAACCCAAGAATTGATGAAATTGAAATTTGGTTTGATCAACCATTGTTGCAAAAAAAGCTTGCTGATGCTGATTATAATCGGGGATTAAAAATTCATTTCCACGAACCTCGTTTTGCTTCAATTGAAATTGCAACCCTGTTTTCAACCGCCACGCATTGGGTAAGATCCAATCCTTTCCTAGGTTCCACTGCGTTGTATTCAAAGTCAAACCCAAAGAAAGGGAATCCGCATTAAATGGGACAAATCCAGGCTGATGAGGTCTGGACAACTCCACCCTATTGCTTCGCTGAAATCCAACATTCATCCTTATAAAATCATCACCAGCTTTGAATTGCATGGCCAACAATAATTTTTGATGTCTGTTGATGGCACGTGGTAATGACAAATTGCTATAATCTCCATCGCCACTTACAGACTGCATGGTAGGTACTCCCACAAAACCGGGGAACAGTCCGGATTCCGTATCATTCAATCTATAGGTTAATCGTAGAGAACGCAAACCTCCGTTTGAAAATCTCCATTCACTAAAAGCTGTGATGTGATTCTCCTGGGTGGCCGTATTGCTCAAAACGCCATTTTTCAAAGGCAAGGTTCGGTTGAGATAAGTAAATGAATCCACTGGAACGCGATAATCATCTGTTGACAATCGTGTAATTCGGGCGCCCCAGCGAGTGCTAACTCCATTGGAAAGTTTCAAAACTTGTTGATGGAATACCGACCAACCACGCTGCCTGTTGTTATTGGATACAACTGCCAAAATTTGAGAACTGCTCTTATTCTCAGGCCATGGTTCATGTTCAATAACCAAGGCACCGCCCAAAGCGTCTCCGCCAAACTCCATGCTGGCTGCGCCTTTGACAACGGTCAGATTACCAACACTATACTGATCCCATTCCAAACCATGGTCATTACCCCATTGTTGGCCTTCTTGCCTTATACCCATGTCAATGACTGCAACGCGTGCTCCAGAAAAACCCCGAATAACTGGCTTGGCAATACCTACACCTATTGACAAGGCTGAGACTCCTGGTAAAAATGTGAGTGTATTGGACAATTGCCCACCCCGTTGTTGGGACAACATACTAGGATTGACTTTCATCGAACTGAAAAAATCTTGCGCTTGAAAAGTGAACCAATGCCCCTTGATCTCAAGCACCCTTCCTTCCTGCGGAGGAATTGAGTCTTGACTCCAAGTAACCTGAATGCACATCCAAAACAGCAACAATATAAAAGTTGCTTTCATCTTGAAACATGAAAAATGGATTGAAAAAAAATTAGCTATCCCCGAGGGAAGGATTTCATGCAATCCAATGAGGAGGACCTCTTCCTGTTGGACTCAATATGACTGAATCAAACAATGAGAATACTAAATCAGAATCACCAACACATGGAATCTCTATAGAGATAAAAGTCAATTCAAGTGTTTCCGACAACTCAACCAATGGGACTTCCCACTCACACATTTGACAAGCTCCATGCTCTTCCGCTTCCCCATGTAAATAATGATCGTGATACCTGTGAATGGATTGCCACGTCTGAAAGCCCAACCATCCCATTGACAAAAACAGGGCGGTTACAAGATGGAAAAACGGCTTTCTTTTCACGTGTCAAAGATAACTTGTTTTGGGATTAATACTTATCTTCGCCAAAAATTCAAAGTATGCAATTTGACGTTATTGTTTTGGGTAGTGGACCTGGTGGATATGTTACCGCCATTCGTGCCAGCCAATTGGGATTAAAGACTGCCGTGATTGAGCGTGAAGCACTTGGCGGTATCTGTTTGAATTGGGGGTGTATCCCAACCAAAGCCCTTTTAAAAAGTGCCAACGTGTTTGAATACATCCAACATGCCAATGATTATGGTATTCAGGTTTCTGATGCCAAGCATGATTTTGATGCCGTAGTGAAGAGAAGCCGCGGAGTGGCGGAAGGCATGAGCAAGGGTGTTCAATTTTTGATGAAGAAAAATAAGATTGAAGTCATCATGGGCACCGGAAAAGTGATGGCTGGAAAGAAAGTTCAAGTAACTGCTGCTGACGGCAAGGTTTCTGAAATTTCTGCCAACAATATCATCATTGCAACCGGAGGAAGATCCAGAGAGTTGCCTAATTTGAAACAAGACGGGAAGAAAATCATCGGGTACCGTGAAGCAATGACATTGCCTGAACAACCCAAGAGCATGGTCATCGTGGGAAGCGGAGCCATTGGTGTTGAGTTTGCTTATTTCTACAATACCATGGGTACCAAAGTAACAATCGTAGAGTACATGCCAAACATCGTTCCCGTAGAAGATGAGGATGTTTCTAAGGCGTTGAGCAAGACTTTCAAATCTAAGGGCATTGACATATTAAACAACGCAGAAGTTACAGGAGTAGATACATCAGGAAAAGGCTGTAAAGTAAAAGTGAAGACAGCAGAGGGAGAGCAAATCATTGAAGCCGATATCGTATTGAGCGCTGTAGGTGTAGTTGCCAACATCGAGAACATCGGTTTAGAGCAAGTCGGAATCGTCACTGACAAAGGAAAAATTGTAGTAGATAAGTTTTACCAAACCAATATCCCCGGCTACTTTGCTATTGGAGACTGTGTTCCTGGTCAATCATTGGCCCACGTCGCTTCTGCTGAAGGTATTATTTGCGTTGAAAAAATTGCTGGACACCATCCAGAGGCCTTGGACTACAACAACATCCCAGGATGTACATACTGCAGCCCAGAAATTGCCAGCGTTGGTTACACTGAAAAAGCAGCCAAAGCAGCCGGATATGAATTGAAAATTGGGAAGTTTCCTTTTAGCGCATCCGGAAAAGCGTCGGCAGGCGGAACCAAGGATGGTTTTGTCAAGTTGATTTTTGATGCTAAATATGGCGAGTTGTTGGGTGCTCATTTGATAGGAGCCAACGTTACCGAAATGATTGCAGAATGCGTTGCATTGCGCAAATTGGAAACTACTGGAGAAGCCATTATCAAAACGGTTCACCCTCATCCAACAATGAGCGAGGCCATCATGGAAGCTGCAGCAGCAGCTTACGGCGAGGTCATCCACTTGTAATATAAGACAATGGAAAAATCACTCATACTCAATGGCCAGCAAGTGGAGCAAAAACTTTTGCGCATGTCTCAGGAGTTGATCGAGCTGCACTATGGGACACAACATGAAGTGATTTTTATCGGTATTAAAGAGATGGGGTTTGAGATTGCTCAAACCCTGTTTCATTTTTTCAAATCCAACACAGACATCCCTTGTCAACTAGAAAGTATTCTTTTCGAAAAAGGAAAATCCAAAGCAAGTTTTCAATTCAGTGGAAAAACTGAGCATTTGAAGAAGAAATCCATTGTCATTGTTGATGATGTAATCAATTCAGGATTAACTTTGCTTCACGCTGCTCATTTCATACTTGAAGCCGAACCCAGCAGAATTTCTGTAGCTGCATTGGTAAATAGAGAACATCGCACCTTTCCCATTTTTGCAAATGTGGTTGGACTAACCCTATCCACGAATCTTAAAGAACACGTCAGCGTTGTCAAAAAGGGCAACCAATTTGAGGCCTACCTTGGCAACAAAAGAAACTAAATCCACCTGTTTCTTCTAAACCATCTTAATTGCATCAATGTAATGATAACCATCACCACCCAGGTGAGATAATAACCGTTGCCCCATTTTAATTCAGGCATGTTTTCAAAGTTCATCCCATACACGCCAACGATAAAGGTAAGCGGAACAAAAATGGTTGTATTAATGGTCAACAAGCGCATCACTTGATTGGTCTTATCTGCTGACATCGCATGATACAAATCCAAACTATTGGATACAATTTCTCTTTGAAATTGAATCTGATCTGCTACAAATAGCATGTGATCATGCAGATCAATGAAATACTTGCGAATACCGGTCTCCTCCTCTTTACTCAACAAACTCGTAATCTCTCGCGTAGGATCAGTGGCCAGTTTGAAATCAAACAATTCCCTTCTGATTTTCAATAGTGTCTTCAATTGATGCTGCTGAATCTGCTTGGTCAGCATGCTTTCAATAACCTCAATCCGCTTGGCCAAATTCTCTGTGGCCAGCAAATAATCATCAACCAAAGTGTCCAACATCAAATACGCCAAATAAAAGCTATTGGATTGCCGAATTCTTCCAATACCATTTTCTAACTTATGCCTTAAAGTGTGGAAAGAGTCCCCGTTCTGCTCTTGAAAACTGATGACGACATTGTCCAATATCAAAATAGAAAACTGTTCCAACACCAAAGGAAAATCAGGTTTAATATCCAAGGCTTTCAAGCAGGCAAAATGGTAATGCTCATTCACTTCCAACTTTGGCCTAGATCTGGTGTTCATGATATCTTCTAGTGTCAATTGATCAATACGGAAGAAACGACCTAAAGCGGAAATCAACTTGGGTTCATGGATTCCGTCTATCGTTATCCAAGCTTTCTCTTTTTTCGTGGAAAATTGAGACCAATCAAAATCAATACCCAATTGCTCTTTAATGCAACTTTCATGGTCATAATGATAAACCGTTATTCCCGGCATCTGATTCCTTTCAGACCCCACATAAACCAGTGATCCTGGATCTAATCCGCGCTTTGAAGTCCTATTCATTTGACACGAAGATAGGCAAGCCCAATAATCGCTGTTTTTTTTACCCTGTAAAATTCAAAATAACCTATTTTCGCCTTACCTAATTTTGAGATGAAGACAAAGTACATCGACTTTGTTGAACAGCAGTTCAACTGGCCACAAGAAGAATTTCGTTTGGAAAACGAACAATTGGAATTCCACAACATTCCACTAATGGAATTGGTGAAAAAATATGGAACACCTTTAAAATTTACTTACCTACCCAAAATTTCAGACAACATTCAGCGCGCTAAGAAATGGTTCAACAATGCGCGTACTGAGCTCAATTACGAAGGTGAGTACCACTACTGCTATTGCACCAAAAGTTCCCACTTTAGGCATGTCCTAGAAGAGGTTCTAAAAAACAATGTTCATCTTGAGACCTCATCAGCTTACGACATTGATTTGATCAAACGATTGGCCGCTATGAAGAAATTGCAAAAGACCCAATGGATCATTTGCAATGGCTTCAAGAAAGAAGAATATGTTGACCGCATTTTAGATCTCAGAGCCGACGGCTACGAGAACATAATGCCTGTCATTGACAACAGCTATGAATTGGAAAAATTCAAACAACGTTCTGAGGTACCCCTCAAAGTTGGTGTCCGCATTGCATCTGAAGAGGAACCTAAATTTGAGTTTTATACCTCGCGTTTGGGCATTGGTTACAAATATGTCAAGAAGTTTTATCAGAAATATTTGGCGGATGATGACAAGTTGGAACTCAAAATGCTTCACTTTTTCATCAATAGCGGAATCAAGGATACCGCATACTATTGGAACGAGTTGAATAAATGTCTCAAGGTTTACTGCGAACTGAAGCAAGTTTGTCCTTCATTGGACAGCCTCAATATCGGTGGCGGATTTCCCATAAAGACATCTCTTGCTTTTGAATTTGACTATCAATACATGGTTACAGAGATTCTAAATCAGGTAAAGCAAGCATGTGAATATGCGGAAATTCCAGTTCCACACATTTACACGGAATTTGGATCATTTACCGTTGGCGAGTCTGGTGGAGCATTGTTCAAAATTTTACATCAAAAAGACCAAAACGATCGTGAAAAATGGAACATGATTGATTCGTCTTTTATGACAACTTTGCCTGATACTTGGGCTATCAACCGTCGATTCATCATGCTTCCTTTGAACAACTGGAAGGAAAATTATGAGCGCGTTTTCCTAGGAGGATTGACCTGTGATAGTGATGACTATTACAATTCAGAGCAACATGTCAATGCGATTTACATGCCCAAATTCTATCCTGACCAAGATCAATACATAGGGTTTTTCAATACCGGTGCATATCAAGAGACATTGGGTGGTTTTGGCGGGATTCATCATTGCTTGGTTCCGTCTCCTCGTCATATTCTGATTGAAAAGGACGCAAAAGGAAAATTAAAATACCGTGAATTCAGTCATGAACAAAGACCCAAAGAAGTACTGGAAATTTTAGGATATTACGATTAATGCAGAGAAACCACTTTGTAAAACTGCTGTTGTACGTAATGAGTTTAGGCACACTGCTTTTGCTTAAACCTGCATACACGCAAGTTACGCAATTCATACATATTCCCACTCTATTTGAGCATACCCTATTTAGAGTAATGGTTGGCTTTCTGATCGTTGAAGCAAGCAAGCAAGTGGTTCTCTTAACCTACAAGCCAGACAATCCCAACAGGAGAAAAGACAACTTCACCATTGGTATCAACCATATATCAAAAATTATTTATGGCATACTACTCACTGCCATTGTCATGTCATTGCTCAACATCTCCATTAAAGAAGCACTGACCACCCTATCCTTGCTCGCTGCCGCTTTAGTGGTGATGACCAAAGACTATATTTCCAATGTTATCAATGGCATGTACATCACTTTTACCAAATTGGTTAATATTGGAGATCAAGTAGCGATAGGAAATTCGAGAGGAAAGATATTGGATATCACCCTCACCAATGTTCACTTGCTGAGTGAAGATGACGACATCATTTATATCCCCAACAACAAAGTATTCAGTGATGAAATCATCAATTACACACGACGTGAATTAAAAAAATCATATATCGATTTTCAAGTCAATCCATATGCAGTATCTGACATCAGTGAATTAGAAAAAACATTATGGGATGAAATTTACGCCTTTCACACCGACATTATTCCTGATACTTTTTCCGTTAAAACTGTTCAAATCAAAGTGGATGCCATCGACTGTAAGGTACATTACATACTAAAAGACCCATTGGATAAAACAGTGGACGTTCAAATCAAACGGATATTGAAAAGAAAAATAGTGACCTTAATTAAACCCAGGTAAACTACTTTTTTCATTGCACATTTTTTTTTTGAAAATTCATCAAAGTTTTTTTTGAGTTTACGCGAACGTGTCCATATTTGCGCTGAAATTCAAATGTCATAATCAAAAACGAAATGAGTAAATTCACCAGCATCCGAGACTTCATGGAATCTCAGTATTTGCACTTCAATGCAGCTACTGTTGTGGATGCAGCCAAGGGCTATGAAACGCACCTTACTGAGGGCGGAAAAATGATGATTACCCTTGCTGGCGCTATGTCAACCGCGGAGCTGGGTATTAGTTTGGCTGAAATGATTCGTCAAGGAAAAGTAGATATCATTTCATGCACTGGTGCCAACTTAGAAGAAGACCTCATGAACTTGGTGGCACATGACCACTACCGCAGAGTTCCAAACTACCGTGATCTTACACCTCAAGATGAATGGGATTTATTGGAGCAGGGTTTAAATCGTGTAACGGATACTTGCATTCCTGAAGAAGAGGCCTTCAGAAGATTACAAAAACACATTCATGCTTTGTGGAAAGATGCCGATGAAAAAGGAGAACGTTATTTCCCTCATGAGTTCATGTACAAAATGATCTTGAGTGGTGTTTTAGAACAATACTATCAAATTGACCCAAAAAACTCATGGATGATTGCTGCTGCTGAGCGCAATCTACCCATCATCGTTCCTGGATGGGAAGACAGCACCATGGGAAATATTTTTGCCAGTTATTGTATCAAATCTGAGCTCAAACCTACCACAATGAAAAGTGGTATTGAGTACATGATGTGGTTGGCCAATTGGTACACCCAAAATTGCGCTGGAAAAGGAATCGGATTTTTTCAAATCGGAGGTGGTATCGCGGGTGATTTCCCCATTTGCGTCGTTCCCATGTTGTACCAAGACATGGAAATGCATGATGTTCCATTTTGGTCTTATTTCTGTCAAATCTCAGACAGTACAACAAGCTATGGCTCCTACTCTGGTGCCGTTCCCAATGAAAAAATCACCTGGGGAAAATTAGACATTAACACCCCGAAATTTGTCATTGAAAGTGACGCAACAATCGTGGCACCCCTCATCTTTGCCTGGTTATTAAATCAATAAATAAGTTTGTTACAATAGAGATATGAAGCGCATTATCAAAGATTACAAGAACATTTCACAAGAGCATGCAGATTTAATTGCTGACTTTTACCCCAATGGATTTGAAAATGAGAATTTGGTTTCTTTTACAACTCCAAAAGGTGAATTCATCAAAGCGCTCGAGATCAAAACAGAGGATACCATATACTTATTCAAAATTGATAAGAACATGGAGGTAGCAGGTGATGACGACGGCAATGATACCACTGGCATGCCAGTGGCTGAATTTGACAATTTCAAAGGCGATTCATCAGATGATGATAATGACGATGATGATGATGATGATGATGACGATGATAATGCCGACAACAACGACGATAGCGAAGATGATGATGGCGATGAAGACTAGTATTTAAGGCTGTGAAATACAGCCTTTTTTTTTTACAAGCAACCCAATGATTAGTCCTTTGGTCTAATCATAACAAACACCCAAAATGAAAAATCAAATCATTCTCTTTTTTGCCCTTTTCACATTGGCATTTACTTCAAAAGCACAAGACAATTGTGTAGATTCCACTTTAATCAATCCGGATGCGCTTTGCCCCATGATATGGATGCCAGTATGTGGATGTGATGGTGTTACCTATAGCAATGATTGTGTAGCCATCAATAGCGGTGGTGTCACGTCGTGGACAGATGGAGAATGTCAAGGAGGAACGGGCTGCATCGACCCGTCTTTGATTGATCTTAACATGGGGTGTCTAACGGTATGGATGCCCGTATGTGGTTGTGATGGTAATACTTATGGCAATGATTGCGAAGCTACCTACTATGGCGGAGTAACCTCATGGACTGATGGCGAATGTCCGACAGTGGACACAGTAGAATGCATGATTCTTCCTGCTGATGTAGATTTTGGACTTTGTGCTATGGTACTAGGTGTCGCCATGACAGCTAGTGGATGTGTGTTTGTTTCTGGTTGCAGCTCTTTGGGTAGTGACGGTTTTGATTACGCCGGATATTTCTATAATAGTGAATGGGAATGTAATTCTGCTTGCCTAGAGGATACGGTTGTCACATTGCCCTGCGTTGTGGATAGCTTATTCAATTTCTCGGTGGATTGCATCGCCGATTATATACCTGTATGTGGATGTGACAATATCACCTACTTGAATGAGTGCGTTGCTGTAAACTACAACGGAATTTCTAGTTACATGCCTGGTCCATGCCATGCCTTCTGCAACCCCATTCCTACGGGAGTAACTTTTGGAGATTGCGACATGGTATTGGGTATTGCAGCCACTGATTCTGGATGCTTTACCTTAAGTGGTTGTAGCAGCATTGGCAGCGACGGTTATGATTACTCCGGTTATTTCTACGATCTTATGCAAGAATGTGAAGCTGCCTGCGGTGGAAATTCTATCGGGTTAAATGAACAAAATTTAATTTATCCCAATCCTACCAAAGGCTTTATTCAGCTTGACAGAAACTATCAATCTATTCAAGTGATTAACGCTTTGGGAAAAGTTGTTTTAAAAGGCAACAACACAAAGTCGATTGATTTGAGCGCGCTTCCTGCCGGCATTTACCACCTTGGACTGCAAATCGACTCAATTGAGACTTGTGTCAAAGTCATCAAAGAAAACTAGTAGGCTTTTTCCTCACCTTTGATCATATTCCAGATTGTTTTGATAACAATCCTTATGTCCAATGTTAGGGACCAATTCTCTACATACCAAATATCTGCCTCCACACGTCGTTCCATTTCTATAAGTTCCTTGGTTTCACCTCTGAGTCCGTTCACCTGTGCCCATCCTGTGATACCCGGCTTCGCTAAATGACGAACCAAGAATTTACTCACTCGCTGGCTGTATTCCTCTGTGTGCTTTAACATGTGAGGTCTTGGTCCAACTACAGACATTTCCCCTTTCAGGACATTCCAAAATTGAGGTAATTCATCCATATTGGACCGACGGAGAAAACCTCCAATCCTTGTAAGTCTGGGATCATTCTCAATCGCTTGCAATGCATCTGCCTCCAGATTAACGCGCATCGTTCTGAACTTGTAGCACCAAAAAGAACGCCCATCCTCTCCTGTGCGCAATTGCTTAAAAAACATAGGACCCCTTGACCCCATTTTTATCAAAACATACAGCAGAGGAATAAGCAAAGGCATTATAAAAAACAACACCATAATAGAAAAAATAACATCAAATGCGCGCTTCAATGCCCGATTTAACGGACGCTGGAGTGGTTCGCTGCGCAGGCTAACCAATGGCATCAACCTAAACATATCGATGATGGGCTTTCTTCCCAATAATGTTGAACCAAAGTATGGGATGAACTTAACCCGAATCAAGTTATTCTCGCAATACTGAACAACCTCCTTTAACAACGGATGTTCTGAGGGTGTTAGTTGCCAATAAACCTCGTGAACATCATTGTTAATCAGGTAGTCCTTCAAATCACTTAAAAGGCCTAGATCAGTACAGCCCATCAATGTCATTTTCTCTTTCCCATCTAGATCGCTCTCACTAAAAAACCCTAGAACTCTAAAGCCTAGAGTTATATCATCCCTCATCGTTTTATAAAGATAACGCACTGAGTTGTCCTCTCCTACCAGAACCACATTCCTGAAGTTGTATCCTCTTGAGCGATACCAAGAAAAGAAAGTCTGAAAAAACCAACGAAAGCAAACAAAGAGAACAAAGCTTGTTAGCATAAAATACAACACCCAAAGACGCGCTATGGTATCCAAATTCAAAGTAAATAAAAACAAGAAAACAGTAGCAGAGTAAATAAAATGATAAGCTGTTAACTTCCTCAACATTTCTTCAAATGATTCCCCTCTAAAAAAAGTGTACGCCTTGTGATAGAAGGCAATAACCACCCAAATAAAATTCACCAAAAACCACAACTCAGAATCATCCTCATCTGGCCACCAATTGATGTCTCCAAACCTAAGATAATGTGAGAAAAAAAAACCAATGTTAACAGCAACCAAATCTGCGGCGACACCTATTAAAGGCAGATACTTTGAATATCCAAATTTAGCTCCACTCATCTTTGGCAAAGATGGGGAAAGTTTCTAAGAATTCAAAAGAGACAACGACATATCCAGGGATAAAGCACACTCATCCCCAATCATCACGAATCACCCAATCACTTTGAGAAATATTTTTCTTTCACCACTGCAAGAATGAACAGCGTATTTGTCTCGAGATATCTCCTCCACATCCTTTTTGGCTCCTGATAAACGCGATACAACCACTCCAATCCCCATCGCTGCATCCAAACTGGAGCCCTTTTGACTTTACCTGCAACCACATCAAAACTTCCTCCAACCCCCATTATAAATGGAATATTTAAAAGTGCTTTGTACTTATTCAAAAATATTTCCTTCTTCGGGGAGGTCATTGCAACAAACAAAATATGTGCTCCTGAATCCCTAATATCGCTTGCAACTTTCTCCTCTTCCTCAGGACTAAAATAACCATTACGAAAACCTGCTATAATCTTCTTCGAATATACCGACTTGTATTTTGAAACAACTCCATGAACTACAACTTCCTCTGCTCCCAAAAAATAAATCTTCAAACCCTTCTCGTCTGCAAGTTTCACCAACCGCTGCATTAAATCAATGCCTGCAACTCTTTCGGGCAAAGGAGACCCTAAAAATCGAGAAGCCCACACCACCGCTTGACCATCAGCATTAACAATGTCACTTTCTACAATGGACTGTCGCAGCGCTTCATCTCTTTGCGCATTCACCATTTTTGCAGCATTCACAACTACATGCTGCAAAGGTTTATTATTTTGAATGGAATGAAAAATTAAACCAATGGTTTCTTCCATGGTCAAAGCATCAATAGGCAAACCAAGAATTTGAACTCTACGCATGACTCAATTTTACTTCACTCTCATAAATACCAACTATCTTCTCGGCAACAGCTTTTTGATCTAATTTTAACTCAAACAACTTCTCTCGTGAACTGAAACACCTCTCTGCAATGTCCCCATTCAACAACTTCTTTATTGCACTCACATACTGCTGTTCATCTGAATTGTATTCAACCACAATGGCATTGGCAACTTGGCTAAAAAGCAAACTTACATCACCCACATCTCTACTAACAATTTTGGTATTACATGCCATGGCCTCTTTCACTGTTTGCGGAGAACCTTCATAATGTGAAGTCATAACCAATACGTCTATCGAGTTCAGTTTCTCAAGTATTTGCTCCCGACTTAGGTGAACAAAAATCACTTCCTCTATTTCCTTATCTACTTCTCTACTTAATGCTTCTATGATTCGCTGAAACAAAGGATAGTTCTTTTCTGGTCGATTAGTTGCAGACGGAAAGCCAATCGCTATTCGATGACGCTCATCCTTCTTAATCTTGATAGGCACAAAATACTCGCAGTCCACACCGCAGGGTACAACATCATACGGCACACTAAGTTTCGATACCGATTGCACCATCGCTTCATTCAACACTATTAGCCTTGAGCAACGCTTAGCAACAGACAATGAAAGTCTCTTGATAAGTTTTTTGGTACTATTCGTTGAAATATCACTACCATGAAAGGTGCAAATAACTGGCATTCGCATTTTAGCGCAGAAGAGCAAAAACAAACCTGATAATCCAAAATGGATATGAACAACATCATATCTTTTTCTCTTCAATAATCTGTTGATCTCATAAATACTCTTAAAATAGGAAAGCCAACTGACATAGCCTTTGATATTGAAAACGTCCACCTCCCAATCTTTTCGTATCAATCTTATCGCATCCACTTGCTCCTTAACAAAAAGCCCATAATATGGCTTGT
>CAZNVU010000031.1:20782-23702 GCA_964576575.1 uncultured Chryseobacterium sp. | reverse complement strand
GTGAAAGCGTCTACCTCTTCATTCACATTTGATCGACCAATACCCACCATAATATGGTCATTGATACCATATTCAAATCCCAATCTCATGCTGGCAAGATCCAAACCAAATAATTTATGTATTCCAGTATTGAATGTCCCAAATCGGTGACTTACTCTAAAGTCCATAACACCTCCAGCAACGTTTTCAATGGACTGGCCATTGATGACTCGTGTTGACTTAAAAGTAGCGGAAGAATAAACGATAGGGTCATCTTCTCCCAATAGTGAAAGTAAATCGGTAGTATCGGATTGAGACAAAAGAAAATGACCTTGAGTAAATATCAAGGCCAATAAAAAGGAAATCTTTTTGATCATATTATTTTTTGAATTCAGTTAACTCAGCTTTGGCTGTAACCTCAATAGATTCCGCAATATTGTTTTTCAAATTGGCTTCAATCTTAATATTGTGATCGGCACATTTGACATTGAATTTGGTTTCAGCATTGACCTTTCCTCCTGCCACTTTGAATGTAACTTCTGAAGAATAAGCTTTGCTTACTCCATGGATTTCAAGATTTCCTGAAATTTTAGTTTTATAGACACCATCCTTCTTGATGTTCACTGAAGCAACATTTTCTATTTTACCTTTGAAAGTAGCTTTGGGAAACTTAGCACTTTCTACATAGTTTTCGTTGTAATGCTCTTGCATTAGGGCTTTTTCAAATTTGAAGTTCGTTTGGAGTGCTGATACTTGAATATCTCCAGTGGCCCAATCAATTACATAACTAACATTGTTGTTATTGGCTTTGATATCCTCCATATTGGTTTTTGAATAGAAGCCGAGGAAACCGGTTCTTGTTGCATACTTTTGAGCAAATGCAGATGTTGTTATCAATAACAACGAGGCGATGATTGTACTTTTCATTTGAATTATTTACGAGGCGATTTCAACTATTGTACCAAAACGGCTTGGTTGAGCTGAAGGTTACCGCCCAACAATTCATCCGCAAGATAACCAGCACAAAGGCCTCTGATGACAATGCTTTGTCCAACTTGCAATGTTGCGTTATTTTCAAGAAATGAAATAGAAACCACTCCCATGTCCATTGATCCTGTTGCCAAAACACATTTGGATCCAATTGAATCCTGAGAGAATGATTCTACAACTCCGCTTATCTGTAGATTCTTGTTGAGGTATTTTTTTGCAGATACCTCGGGGTTATTATAAAACTCTTGATAAATGCTAGCAGCATCTGTTGTTGCAAATAATTCTTCTGAGGCAGCTGACTTGGCAGGCTTATTCCATAAGTACAAACCATATGTTACAACGCCAGCGAGTAAAATAACAATGATCACTAATGCTTTTTTCATTGAGCAAAATTAAGGGATAACGAGGTTTAAACATTAGATTTGTCCTGTAATATAGATTATATGAAAAAAATCAGTTTTGTTTTATTGATGACTTTATTTTCCATAAATATTTTGGCTCAAGATACCTTGCGCGTATGTTTTTTGGGCAATAGTTACACTGCCGTTAATAATCTTCCATCATTGGTGCAGCAATGTGCAGCCTCGGCTGGAAAGGTAGTTGTAACATCAAGCAATACCCCCGGAGGACACACTTTTGCTCAGCATGTAAACAATGCAAGTTCAATGTCGTTGATACAACAGGGAGGTTGGGATTATGTTGTTTTACAAGAGCAAAGCCAGACGCCAAGTTTTCCAATAGGTCAGGTAGAAACGCAATGTTTTCCATATGCTGCGCAATTGAATGACAGTATTGAGAAATATTCTCGTTGTGGTGAAACCATTTTTTACCAAACTTGGGGAAGGCAAAATGGTGATGCGTCCAATTGTCCCAATTGGCCGCCTGTATGCACATACGAAGGCATGGATAGTTTGCTGAGATTGCGATATCAAATGATGGCTGATGACAACAATGCTGTGGTCAGCGCTGTTGGTGCTTGTTGGAGATATATCAGAGAGAATTACCCTAATAATAATTTGTATAGTTCTGACGGATCGCATCCATCATTGTTTGGAAGCTATGTTGGTGCGTTGTGTTTTTATGCAACTCTGTTTCAAGAATCTCCGGATGCTGTTACTTATACAGCAGGTTTAACGTCATCAGAAGTTGCGATTGCCAAAGAGGCGGTGAATAATATTGTCGTTGGAGATTGGGCTGAATGGAATATTGGGGCATATGCATTTGAAGTCAATACAGTTTTGGATACCGTCGGTTTCTCAATTGTGGTTCAATCAGATTGTATTAATTGTGATTCCATATACTGGTATGTAGGAGATGGGACAGTATACAATGTTTCGTCTTTTACACACACCTATTCCCAACCAGGTTTGTATGGAATTACAATGGTTGCCTATCAATGTGGTGATTATGATTCTCAATATTGGGAGGCTTACATTGAAACTCCAACAGAAATTAAATCTCAAAATGAAACTGTGGGTTTTAAACGCATCAATCATGATTCCATTCTAATTCAGAGTAATGGTATTCAACGTCTGGAGTTTAACCTTTACCAATTAAACGGGCAATCTATTCAGCATTACGTGGTTGATGGGAAATCTGCAATGATTACTTTGCCAAAATTAACCAGTGGGGTTTATCTTCTAAAAACGAATGGTAGAGAAAATTCAATATTTAAATTTCATTATTAACGAATCATCGTCAATAAATTAACATAAATAAAATTTACAGCGATGAATTTAAGAATTAAATTCGCGCCGTTGACTCTCCCGAAAGGGGTTTTTCATAGGTTTAAAGAGTCTTTAGTTAAGGTAAAGCAAAACTCGGAAACGTCCGGGTTTTGTTTTTTTATACCATATTGACGCAACTATCACCATTGGTTGCCTCCTTTTTTACAAAATCATAAAATAGTATCAATTTTCTTTATTTCTGAGCCTTTCTGTACAGCCAGAAT
>CAZNVU010000031.1:0-20772 GCA_964576575.1 uncultured Chryseobacterium sp. | reverse complement strand
CGGCTAAAATCACATGTATACCTACTTTCATAGCAGCTACTGCAGCAACCTTACTGATGAAAACATAAATAAAACCTATCACTACAGCCAACAGCAGGTGAACACCAGTTCCACCTCTGATTTTTCGTGATGCGATAGTGACGGCAATAAATGTGAGAATAAGTATCGCGAAAGCGTTTGATGTTCTTGTGTGAAACTCCACTTCAAATTCAGCTACCCTACCCGATCCGCTTAAGCGCTGTTCATCAATGAAATCAAGCAACTCAGGGGAAGTCATGGTGCTCATGATTTCAGCTCTTAGCGCAAAATCTTCTATGGTCATAGGTAGAATGGTATCCAGTTTGTTTTTAAATACTACTGATTCGTTTCCATTTTTATCCCACTCGCGAATTAAGGGACGTTCCAAGCTCCATTGTGTTGAATTGGGTTGGGTACTGGCGCCAAGGGCTGTAATCTTTTGCGTTAGTTTACCATTCTCCCATTTTTCCAGCGCAAATTGCGATCCACTGCTCTTCTCCGCATTGACCCTATAGAAATAAGCAATACAGCCGGGTTCAACTTCACGGTGGAGGTTGGTTTCACTGACGGTCAAAGCTTTCTTGATAAAGGCTAGTTCAAAATCATAGCGTGTTCTATTGGCCCATGGAACGATGAAGTGACTGAGTAACAGGGAGAGCGCCACCATTGCTGAGGCAGCCATCAGAAAGGGTTTCAACAATCTGTTGTATGATATACCACCACACAATACTGCGATGATTTCACTCTGTTGGGCCATTTTACTGGTGAACCAAATGACTGTAAGAAAGATGATAAAAGAAGAAAGTAGATTACCAAAATAAAAGCAAAAATTGACGTAGTAGTATAGTACAATTTGCCAAAAAGATGCTTTGGATTGCAAGAAGTCATCAATGTTCTCTGAAACATCAAAGATGACAGCAATGATAACAAATGCCAATATCATGAACAGAAATGTGCCCATGAATTTTTTGATGACAAATTTGTCTAAAGTGCTGATCACAGGCGTTGCATCAATTGAGGAACCATTTTTTCTTTCCAGTCACGAAAGGTGCCGTCAAGGATTTTTTCTCTTGCCTTTTTAACCAGACGCAAATAAAAATTCAAATTGTGGGCCGTGGCAATTTGCAATGCTAGAATTTCGTCTGCAATGAAGAGGTGTCTAACATAAGCTTTTGAATAAAAAGAATCGACATAGCTTTCACCAGATTCATCCAATGGAGAAAAATCGCGGTCCCATTTTTTGTTGCGCATATTCAGAATGCCATTCCACGTAAACAATTGACCATTTCGGGCATTTCTTGTTGGCATGACACAATCAAACATATCAATGCCCAACGCTATGCACTCTAGAATATTGGCAGGAGTACCTACACCCATGAGGTATCTAGGTTTGTCATGAGGCAGTATTTCACAAACTTCCTCAGTCATGCGGTACATGTCTTCATGGGGTTCACCAACACTCAAACCGCCAATCGCATTGCCTTCCGCGTTTTTATTGGCTACATATTCAGCACTTTCTTTTCTAAGATCTGAGAATGTTGATCCTTGTACAATGGGAAACAAACTTTGGTGATAGCCATACAATGGATCAGTTTCTTGCATTCTATTGAAGCATCTATCCAACCATTGGTGTGTGATGCGCAAGCTGTTTTTGGCATACGAATAATCACATGGATATGGCGGGCATTCATCAAAGGCCATGATAATATCGGCACCTATGATTCTTTGAATGTCCATAACTCTTTCGGGAGTGAAAGTATGTCTAGAGCCATCAATGTGCGATTGAAAGATTACACCTTCTTCTTTGATCTTGCGGTTACCGGATAGGCTGTACACTTGGTATCCACCGCTATCAGTTAAAATGGGACGATCCCAACCATTGAAACGGTGCAGACCACCAGCGGCTTGCATGATTTCTAGACCAGGACGTAAATACAAGTGATAAGTATTGCCCAAAATGATTTCAGCCTTCACGTCATTTTTTAAATCTTGTTGTGAAATGGCTTTTACAGTTCCCGCTGTACCTACCGGCATGAAGATTGGCGTTTCAATGCATCCATGATCTGTTGTAATCTTCCCCGCTCGCGCTTTGGACTGCGCATCTGTGCCTTGTAATTCAAAAGTCAAACCCATGTTACAAAACTAATCAAAACTAGTGGGATGAAAAGCGATGATTGATGGATTACCTTTGCAATATGACTGAGATAAAACACAGAGCGGGATTTGTCAATATTATTGGATTGCCCAATGCGGGAAAATCTACATTGATGAATGCCTTGTTGGGACAGAAATTGAGTATTGTAACGGCCAAAGCTCAGACTACACGGCACCGTATCATGGGGATTTTGAATGGTGATGATTATCAAATTGTTTACAGTGATACGCCAGGGGTTTTGGACCCCAAATACAAATTGCATGAAGGAATGATGAAGGCTGTGGGGTCTGCATTGTCTGATGCTGATTTGATTTTGATGGTTATCGACGCCAGCGATAAAACGCCATTTCATGCAGATACTTTGAACAAGATAAAGAAAATGGATGTTCCTGTATTTGTCGTGTTGAACAAATTAGATCTGATTGGCAATTCCATGGCTGATGCATTGTTTCAATTTTGGTCAACAGAGATGCCTAATGCTAAAATCTATCCTGTCAGTGCCCTCACCTATTTGTATACCAAGGAGTTATTGGCCAAAATTGTTGAATCGCTTCCTTTGGGACCCGCTTATTTTCCAAAGGATGAATTGTCAGACAGAACTTTGCGTTTTTTCTGCAGTGAAATCATTCGTGAGAAGATTTTAAAATATTACAACAAAGAGATACCTTATTCATGTGAGGTTCAAATTGAATCTTTCAAAGAGGAAGAAAATGTCACCAAAATAAGGGCTATCATCTTAACAGAAAGAGAATCCCAAAAAGCCATCATTATTGGTCATCAAGGCAGTGCCATAAAAAGAATGGCCACTTCTGCTCGAAAAGAGATGGAGGCATTTTTGGGCAGAAAAGTATTTATGGAGACCTTTATCAAGGTGGATCCTGATTGGCGTAATAATGTCAATCGATTGAAGTCAATGGGTTATTGGGATTAAATCATGGTTAGCTTTCCTAATTGCAAGATTAATTTGGGTTTGTATGTAACCCATAAAAGGGCGGATGGATATCATCACTTGGAATCCATTTTCCTTCCTGTTCCATTTACGGATGCTTTGGAAATCATACCCAATGGGACCATGGAGTGCAATGTCACAACCTACAACAGTGCTGTTTCTATTGCTAAGGAAGAGCATTCCTGTTACCAAGCATGGTCGTTATTGCACCATGAATTTGATATTGAAGGTGTGGATATTCATTTAATCAAACACATTCCAAGCGGAGCAGGTTTGGGTGGCGGATCTTCAGATGCGGCCTATACATTACAAATGTTGAATCAATTGTTTACCTTGGATTTGACGCAACAACAATTGATAAAGTATTGTGCAGTTTTGGGAAGTGATCAAGCTTTTTTTATTCATAATCAGCCTTGTTATTTGAGTGGAAGTGGACCGGAGATTACACCAATCTCATTTGAACAAGATTTTAAAATTGAATTGTCCTTCCCTTCTGTACATATTTCCACCAAGGAGGCCTATTCGCAATTGGTGCCACGTGCCATGGATTTTGACTTGAAAGAATTACAAGATTATCCAAAAACAGAATGGAAAAAAATTCTTAGAAATGATTTTCAATCAGGTGCGATATCTCGGCATCCAATAATTCAAAATCACATCGATAATTTCTATAAAAAGGGTGCCTTTTATGCCGCAATGAGCGGTAGTGGCAGCGCTGTCTTTGGTCTTTTTGATTAACGCATCAAGGTTAACCATTCTTGGAAATCGTATGAGGTTCCATCGTACATTTTGATAGATCCAATGAATAAATACTGACCTGCAGCAGCAGCATTACCGTTGATTTTCCCATCCCATCCTTGATTGACACTGTTCCATTCATAGACTAAATTTCCCCACCGGTTGAAGATTTTTCCTGAGAATTTTTCTACAGTGAAATCACCGCAATCATAATAGAATCCACCATTGAAGTTTTCACAGCTTACGCGATATACATCGTTTTCACCATCTCCATTTGGGGAGAATACATTGAAGGAAGTTAATTCTGCAAAGTCATAAACGAGGACAACAAAATCTCTTGAGTCTTCACAACCTCCAGGACCGGTTATGTTCATGGTTACATTAAAATATCCCAGAGAATCAAATAAATGACTGGTTACCAATCCTGCTGGAATGACGCTAACATCTCCATCTCCCCAAATGTATTCTACTTCGCTGTTGTATTGGCTTAAATCAAGAATGTTAAGTTCAAGGGGTATGTAACCCTCTACTGTATCATTGACCATAATCAATGAATCAATGACAAATAATGCAGATGGAACTTCAGTTGTACCCACCGTCCCATTGAAAGTGCCGATACAACCGTTACCATCAGTTATTGTTACAGAGTAAGTGCCGTTGTTTAAATTAGTCTGTGTGTTTGAGGTGCTGGTTTGATTCAACCAAGAATACTGATAACCAGGAGTTCCTCCGGTAATGGCAACTGACAAGGAGCCTGATGCTAGGCTGTCGCCACAAATATCATCAGTAACCGTAAAGTTGGCTTGAAGTGCCGCGGGTTGAAGAAGATTAAAATTTTGTGTTTGGGAACAACCATTGGCATCAGTTACCGTTACAGATTGTTGACCAGCGGTAAGGTTATTTACAGAAGATCCTGACAAATTGGATTGAGACCAAACATAGGAATAATCAGGTGTTCCACCGGTTACAATGACAATGCCTTCCCCATCGTTGCCTCCATTGCAAGAAGGTTGAGTAGTGTTAACATTGACCACATAAGGTTGAGGTTCTGTCATTGTTCCATTATCAACAGCTGTGCATCCATTGGCATCAGTTACGGTAACAGAAAAATTTCCAGCGCTTAATGCGTCAGCAACACTACCTGACTCGAGGTTGGACCATAGAATACTGTAGTTTAAAGTACCTCCAGTAACAATAGCAGTTGCTTGGCCACTGCTTCCTCCATTGCAAATCACAGGCACGATGTTTTGAATATCAACACTTAATGGTTGGGGCTGAGTGATATCGAATTCAAAACTAACCGCACAGCCATTGGCGTCTGTAACGGTTACATTGTATGTTCCGGCAGAGAGGTTAACTGCCGTGTTGGAATTGGATACATTGTTGCTCCAATCAAAGGTGTAGTCAGGGGATCCGCCGGATGGGTTGAGCACGATTTCACCATCATTGGCATTGTTACAAGTGACATTTTGAATTTCCGCGGTAGTATTTATTACGTTGCCCGAGGCGATTACAGTTGCAGATTGTGTTTCAGTACAACCATTTGCATCAGTTACATTGACGCTATAATTTCCTGAGGGAATATTGTTCAAAATTGAGTCTGTATCGGCAGGAAAACCATTCCAATTGTACGAAACAGGATATATAGGATTATCAATTACAGCAGCAATACTACCCAAGCCTGCACCAGAACAACCAATGTTGGTTACGTTCAGATTGAGTCCCATAGGCAAGGGTTCAAATATTTGAATGGTATCTGGATTGGCACAAGTTTGACCTTGGGTATTGATATAAGAGGCAGTTATTACATAAACATCAGCTTCAAGATTGTTGACATTGGCTGAGTTTGAAAAAGAAGGTCCTCCAATTGTACTCCAAGAATAGGTGAAATTAACATTGTTGGGGCCACCCGTTGCTTGGACTTGAATGGCGCCTTGTGCACCACCGAAGCAGGGGTTGTCATCGGTGTTGAGCACATTGATAACAATTGGATTGGGTTGATTGATAATAACGGGAATAGAATCAAAGCAACCTGCAGCATCTGTTACGGTCAACTGGTAAGTTCCAGCTGCCAAATTAGATACTGTTTGAGTAACTTGAGATGTACCAGACCATTCGTATGTAACATCTCCAACTTGTCCATTGACAATAGCCATTGCTTGACCATTAGCCAATCCTGGACAGGTCACACCCTGAACAGCGGCTGTAATATTTAAGTTGTTTTCTTGGGGTACATTAAAAGTGCCAGTGATGTCACAACCGGCTCCTTCATCTGTTATTGTAACGTTGTACATTCCTTCCGTCAAGCCTGTTGCTGTGGATGAGTTTAGCCCTGGAACTTGATCCCAAACATAAGTATACGGTCCAACACCATTATTGAGTGAGACAGAAATTTCTCCAGTACCTACTCCACAACCTGTGGATTGAATTGAAGCCAATGTTTGCGGCATATTGATGGAAACACCTGTCAACTGAACGTTAACGGTGTCAGAAAATGTGGAACCACCACAAACGGTAACGGTTGCAATATAGTTGTCACTACCAATGGTATTTATATTGATGTCATTGCCTGTTCCAACTTGAACTCCAGCACTATTGGTCCATATAACAGGAGGGGAACCAGAAGGTGTATATTGCCAAGATTCGTTAGTCGCGGTCCAAGATGTATTGTTTCTGCCAGTAACGGCTACGCCAACAGTTCCTGTCAAGTTGTGGATACCAAGCACAGAAAAGTTTGGACTACCCCCTGGCCAAGTATTGCACGCAGGCTTTGTCCAGATATGGGTTTGAATAAGATTGGATGTTTCATTAATAACAATTTGAAACTTGCCTTTGGATGAAGTGCAAGAGAACATTGGAATTTGATCAAAAGTCACCACCAATTTTCGGAAAGGAGCCGTTCCAATGGTTTGGTACTTGATGTATGGGCCTTGACCACCCGTTCCGGGATGCCAATCTTGCCAAGGTCCCATTATACAGTTTTTGGGTACTCCGGTCGCTGCACTGGGAATGGATGCTGCCACGTAGTTGGTGGGTTGTCCGGCAGTAAAGGATACCCAACCATTTGAACCAATAAAAAAATTAGTGTATGTGTTGTTGAAGAAGCAAAAAGTAAATCCAATCGGAATTGAACCTGAGACAGCATCATCTCCAAGAGTCACACCAGTGCCGCCTATCACTTCAGGGGTGAATGCGGGCATTGCGGCAACCGTATAGTTGTTTGAAGAAATTACACCATTCACTGTTGCGCTTAAAGTCACGGGGCCCGAACATTGAGAAATGTCATCCCCAGCATCCACCACTTGTCCCGAGCTTACCAACGTTGATAAGATTGAGAATCCAACCAAAATAAACTTTTTCATTTTTCTTTATTTGAAGATGCTTTCAGCTTTCTCCAGGTTAATTTTAGTTCCTTCGTAGTAAAAAGTTTGAATACCTAAAGCAGTAAGTATTTTCACAGCATACTGTTCTGTGTTGTTATCTTTTATTGTCAGAACGATATTGTAAAGTTGTTCGTTCTTGCTATCGTTCTCAATTTCCAATTTTATGTTATCTTGAAAACCATTTGCATTATTCATGACAGCATGCAAGTTGCTTTTTTCCCCGCAATAGGTCATTTGAATTTGCGAACCATTGCTGAATTTGTGAAATGGCTGTTTTCCGGTTAATGAAAATTCACCATTGCACTGCGCACTGCCAACAATCGTTACAGCTGTTAAGATGATGCTAAAGAATATTTTTTTCATGACACTTTGTTTTTACAATAATACAATAGACGCATTACATCGCCAAAAGTTGTATGTTGTATTACAACTTTCCTTTTTACATTTGAAACATGCAAAACTTAAGAAGTAACCTGATGTTATTGATGGCCTTGTTGTCATCCAATTTCATGAATGCTCAAATTCCATGTCAGAATGGTTTGGCAGGTGATTATCCATGTTTGAATATGGATTTATTGGCACACATGACCAATGCTGAAATTGGTGGTTGCGATAACACAAATGATATTTGGGGATGGGTGTCGCCTGTAACTTTAAAGGAGTACGCTCTTGTTGGGTGCAATAATGGAACTGCATTTGTTGACATTTCTAATCCAACGGAACCTGTTTATTTAGGATTACTTCCTACTCACGATACCCCAAGTTTGTGGCGTGATTTGGAAACTTTTGGGAATTACGTTTATGTTGTAAGTGAGTCCAGCAACCATGGGTTACAAGTGATGAATTTGCTTCAGCTCGATAATGTAGTTAACCCTCCGGTCAATTTTTCTGAAGATGCTCACTATCCCGGTTTTGGTAATTGTCACACATTGAATATTGATCCAGTTAGTCAGCTTCTTTGCGCCATGGGTACCAACACCTTTAATGGAGGTCCTCACATTTTGGATATTTCTAACCCTCTGAATCCAGTTTTTGTTGGCGGTTATGGAGAGGCTGGATATACGCATGATGGATTTATTACTACTTATTCAGGTCCCGATCAAAATCACCAAGGAGAAGTGATCATTGCCCTATGCAATGGTTACAGTGGTTTTTATGTTGTCAATGCAACAGACCCAAATGACGTGGTTGTATTGGACAATTTTCTTTATCCAGAAACTGGATATACACATCAGGGTTGGTTTACCAAGGATAAAAGGTATTTTTTGATCAATGATGAGTTAGATGAAATGAATATAGGTAACAATACCAGAACGCATTTTTTTGACTTGAATGACTTGGATAATATGGTTTACATGGGTTTTCATGAAACCAATAACACCTCCATTGATCATAATTTATATACGGACGATCAGTTCATTTATCAAAGCAATTATCGCAGTGGAGTTCGCGTTTTTGATGCAGTTAGGGCAAGCGATGCATTGCTCAACGAGGTAGCTTTTTTTGATTTGGTTCCTGCCAATGATAATCCTCAATTCAGCGGAACTTGGAGCAATTATCCTTATTTGCCTTCTGGCGTTAACCTAGCGACCAGCATGTATGATGGGTTCTTTATCACCAAGCCTACTTTTTTACAGTGGACTCAAAACCAATACAGTGTTTGTCAAGGTGGTGGGTTTTCTGCGTATTTGGAGGTCAATACCAATTTGCTTTTCCCTCTGACATTGTCTTGGGAGCTTCCCTCCGGTTTTTCAGCTAATGGTGCCAATCAAATTACTCAAATGGGTGATTATTTCTTTTATTTTGATGCACCTGTTGGTGCTGCATCTGGAGAGTATTTATTGACATTGAACATGACCGCACAGAATGGTCAAGTGTATTCCAAGGTATTGCGTGTTAATGTTCAGGCAGAATCAGCGTCAAGTGTTTTTTCATTGATTTCACCAGCTCAGAATGCCAATCCAGAAGGCAACCCTGTTTCATTTGAGTGGACAGCGTCTGCAGGAGCCAATTATTATGTTTGGACCATGGCCACTGACGCTAACTTTTTACAAAATGTTCAAACCCAAAACACAACCAATACGTCTTTGTCTTTAAATGCAATGGAGTCTGGACTTCATTATTGGAAAGTAGAAGCAATCAATGATTGTGGTTCATCCAAAATAGAGGTTGGTCAATTTGATTTGTTGAGCACAGGCACTGAAGAAGTGATAAGTTCAAATGTTCAATTGTATCCAAACCCCTCACAATCCATTTTGTATTTTTCAAAACCGTTGAGCAATTTTCAGGTTATTGACATTACAGGAAGAGTTGTTTTCTCACATCAGGGCAATGCGATGAAACAGATGAGTACTGAAAATTTGTCCAATGGAATGTACTGGTTCAAGATAAGCGAAAATGTAAAGCCATTTGAAGTTCATCACTGATAATTGGGGTCATCCAAATATCTGCGAAGCCCTTCCCTACCCGCCTTGATAAACAAAGACTTTTCTTCTTTGGAAAGGCGTTTTACTTTTGGACCAATGCCACAATCACTAATGCTTACCGTTCTTTCCCAATCAAAGGGAGTTAAGATAAAACGATTGAGGTTTTCCTTCATCAAGTAATAAACGGATCCAATCAAATCTTTGGTTGAATGAATAGTGTAATAAAGTGGCAATTTGGATTTGGTTCTGTCTACCTGAATTTGGTAGTCACTATCTATCCTAAAACCAATGGTTTTTTTTGCTTGGGTTTCATATTTAGTTGAGTCGTCAAAAACCCATATCGGGAAATTGGAAAGGAATCCACCATCCAATAGCACATGATCGTGATCCTGGAAGTGACGCATATCCTGAGGCTCTCCTTTGTCATTGATGATCAGCGGTTCAAAGTACAATGGAACAGCCATTGAAGCTCGCACGGCATCAACCAAGCGCATATTGGGATAAGTTTGAACACTGAAATACTCCACTTTTTGGTGATTCATGCAGGTGGCCGTGATAACCAAAGTTTTGAAAACCGGATTTTCTTTGGTCAAGCTTTCTAACTCTTTAAATGTGATATTTGCATTTCCAACCTTGGCAGCGATACAATTTTCCATCCACCGTGTGAATTTCTTGCCCTTGTAATATCCCATTCTCCTGAAAAGGCGCAACGTTCCACCAATGAACAATCCGCCTCCGTCATTGAACTTGGCAAAGTTGGTGTTGCCAATCATTTCAAAGATTTCTTGAGGTGTATATCCAACGGACAATAGAGTCGCTGTAATGGCGCCTGAGGAAGTTCCTGCCACACGTTGAATGGGTTGCAACATTTTTCGTTCATCCAGTTCCATGAGGGCTCCGCAATAAGCCAAGCCTCGAATTCCAGCCCCTTCAAAAACCAAGTTTTCATATTGGATGGAATCCAAACCTTTTTGGGCCAAAGCCAATTGAGCAACGAGAATTCCTAGGGTGATGAGTATTTTTACCTTCATACGTATTGTGTTTGTCTACCTTCTCGACAGAAGCCCCAAAGGTGAATTCCCCATTCTTTTGCAAAATCTACAGCCAATGAGCTTGGCGCAGAAACTGCTGCGATGTTGGGGATTTTGGCTTTGAAGCATTTGGCAATAATTTCATACGAAATTCTACCGCTAACCAAAAGCCATTTACCTTCCTTTGTTTTTTTTTGAATCATCAAGTCACCAATGCATTTATCCACCGCGTTATGTCTGCCGATGTCTTCGTGAATACAAAGCAAGTGTTCATTTCCATCAAATATTGCGGCTGCATGCAATCCTCCCGAGGCTTGAAAAGCTTGTTGGTGGTTGAACATTTTCTCCAACCCTTTTTCAATATTGAATGCATGATTGTTTTCTTGAATGGCATTACCTTGAGGAATAACCCAATCGGTTTTCCCGCATATTCCGCAGGCAGAAATGCTCATGAGCGAACGTTTATTGGACAATGAAAAAGTTGAAGGGTCTAAACGAAAATTGATTCGCGCCTCATTTTGACCAACTTCCAATTCGTGAGATGGAATGTCCGCTGCATGCAATGGTAATAGGCCTTCAGTGATGAGCAATCCAAGCGCCAGTTCCAATTCATGACCAGGAGATTGCATGGTAACGGTGAATGGCTCCTGATTGATGGAAATGAAGAAAGGTGATTCCACCACCAGGGCATCTTGCACTGGGATTGAATCACCTTTTAAGTTTTTAATTCCTGGATAGGATCTAATCATGCATTATTTGCCATAACGCTTTTCAGCCAATTCTAAGGCTTTGTGCAAATTCACAACTTTACCTGTTTTGGATAGACGACCAAAGGTATTCCAACCATCCAAGGTATAGTTCAAAGTCAATTGATGGTGCAAATAACTAGCTCCGTTGTCAATGTCTGACAATCCCCATTTGGCTTGTGATTGCGCAGCAATGGACCATGCTCTGTTTATGTTGTACTGTAAACCAACACCTGTGTTGATGGTCATGGTTTTGTCAAATTGACCTGCGCTTCTTGTTGTATAGCCCAAACCTTGAATAGAAACGATATTGAAGTTTTTCTTGGCGCCCAAACTAGCCATGATGTATTGCGTATTGAAGTCAAAAGCACGAAATTGATTTTTCTCTTTGTTCTCCACGCCGTTCAATGAACCTGCATTGTATGAAGTCGCGGCAATTGAAATTTCCCATGACCAATTGGCATTGAACTCTTGGTTCATTCTAAATTGAGAAGGAACAATGCCATAGCTCCATCCATTGTTAATGTCAAAAAGATCTTCATACTTCTTACCATCATCATCAATTGCTGCAAAGCCTATGCTGTAGGTTCTTCTGTGCTTACTGAACAATAATCTCTTTAAACCTGTTGGCTTTTGTTCCTCCGTCAATTGAGGCAATGCCAAACGACTGTAATCAACACCAGAAGTCAAAATCAAATCTTTCACCTGAATAGCAGTCAATTGAGGATAGTACGACCAAATGGCAGCTGCTACACCTGCTGTAACAGGAGAGGCCATTGATGTACCACTCATTGCTTCATATGATTTTCCAGGAACGGTGCTGTAGATGTTTACACCAGGAGCAAAAACATCTACTTTCTTGCGACCAAAGTTGGAGAATTCAGCTTTTAAGCCAGACTCATCTTGACCACTGGCACCAATTTCCAACCAAGTAGAACAAACACGTCCATTGCTGTAAACTGCATTTGGGAAATTGTCCTTTACATCAATGTTCTTGTTGTCATTTCCAGCCGCGTGAACCAACAATACTCCTTTTGATTCTGCATATCTAACAGCCTCATCTACTCTACTTTTAAAAGGAGAAAAAGCCTTTCCAAAGCTCATGTTGATGACTTTAGCACCATTGTTCACGGCATAGAAAATGGCATTGGCAACATCTTTATCACGCTCGTCCCCATCTGGTACACAGCGGATAATCATCAATTCAGCGTTGGGGCAAATGCCGTCCATTCCTTTGCCATCGCGTGCAGCGCCTACGATTCCAGCAACGTGTGTTCCATGCTCTCCGGCAGGTCCATCAATGTGGTTATTGCCATAATTGGTCTCTGTTACATCCAAATAATTGTCACCTACGATGTTGCGTGTATCAAAGTCAAGGTTGTATCCATTTTCTAAAGCAGATCTAACTTGATTACCCCATTCTGGAATCAATTTGTCAAAATCTCTTTCCATTCCAGCCACTACCAATTGCTTGTAAATAGCAACAGAATCTTGTTTTCCATCATAAGTTGCAACTTCCTCCTTGGTGAAATCAGCTCCGATGTTCTTTTTGAAAAAGCTCTTTGCGCCATTGTACATTTTGGCAAAAGCTTCAAACTCTTGAACTTGGTTCTTGGCATCCTGAATGCGGCTTTGAAAATCCTTTTCCAATTTTTGGAAATACTTGAATTCTTTTTCTTTGCCCTTGATCATTTCACCATTGGGGAACATGGCTTTGTATGTCTTGTAAACACGGATGAATTCCAAATTGTCCTTTTCAACATCACCATTTTTACCACCAATAAAACTCCATCCATGCACGTCATCGATGTAACCATTGTTGTCATCGTCTTTTCCGTTGTTGGCAATTTCACCTTTGTTGGTCCAAAGTCGCGCAGTTAGATCGGGATGAGTGGTTTCAGTTCCGCTGTCAATGATGGCAACCACTACAGGTGAAAATGAACCATTATTAGGTGAGAATTCTTTTAAAGCTTTGGCAGCGCTTGTACCGATAATACCATCAGTAGTTGCGTCCGCATGTTGCCATTGTGTTTTGATGTCTGCATTTTGTGCGGCTGACAAAATAGCTAGGCTTAGCGCAGAGATGGAAAAGATTATTTTTTTCATAGAAAATATTTGAATTGCGAACTTAATTAAAAAGCCTGCTTGAAGCGCAAAGAATTTTCATTCACTTCAAGTGGTTAACAACCTTTTTGAACCTAGGTAAGACCTTTTCAAAGTTTCTCCTTTCTTTGAAAAAAATAGATGAAGAAATGAGCTTCCCAACAGATTTAGAAATTGCACAAGCATGTCAGATGCGTCATATCAACGACATAGCAAATAAATTGAATGTTTCCGTTGATGATTTGGAACATTATGGAAAGTACAAGGCCAAGTTGCCTTTGAATTTGATTGATGAAGAGAAGATCAAACAAGCCAAGTTGATTTTGGTAAGCGCCATAACGCCTACTCCAGCTGGAGAGGGCAAGACGACAACCTCAATTGGGTTAACAGAGGGGTTGAACAAGATTGGAAAGAAGGCCACGGTGGTTTTGCGCGAACCATCTTTGGGACCTGTGTTTGGGATCAAGGGTGGAGCTGCTGGAGGTGGCTATGCACAAGTTGTTCCAATGGAGGATATCAATTTGCATTTCACAGGAGATTTTGGAGCCATTGAAAAAGCGAACAATTTGTTGGCAGCTTTGATAGATAATAACATTCAATCCAAGACGCACAATTTGGGCATTGATCCAAGACAGGTTTATTGGAAGCGCGTCATGGACATGAATGATCGATCATTAAGAAAGATAACCATTGGATTGGGCGGTACAGGAAATGGTATACCCAGAGAGGATGGTTTCAATATTACACCCGCGTCAGAGGTCATGGCCATTTTGTGCATGAGCAAGAACATTGAGGATTTGAAAGCGAAGTTGGGAAATATTTTTGTTGGATTTACTTATGACAAGAAACCCGTTTACGCCAGAGATTTAAAAGCCCAAGGTGCGATGGCAATATTATTGAAAGACGCCATCAAACCCAATTTGGTGCAAACATTAGAGGGCAACCCTGCAATTATTCACGGTGGACCATTTGCCAATATTGCACAAGGAACCAACACCATTATTGCAACCAAGATGGGATTGAGTTTGAGTGATTATGTGGTAACAGAGGCTGGATTTGGAGCTGATTTGGGAGCAGAGAAATTCATGAACATCAAGTGCGGATATGGCGGCATTCAGCCCCATGCCATTGTGTTGGTTGCTACCGTGCGTGCATTGCGTCACCATGGCGGAGCACCCAAAGAAGAATACAATACGGCGAGTAAGGAGCGGGTATCCAAGGGAATAGAGAATTTGGAGAAGCACATTGAGAACTGTATGCATTTTGGCATCACGCCAGTTGTGGCCATCAATCATTTTCCAACAGACAGTGAGGAGGAATTGCAATTTGTGATAGATAGATGCGCATTGAAAGGTGTGAAAGCGGTTGTTGCTCGTGGATTTTCACAAGGCGGAGATGGCATGCGCGATTTGGCCAAAGAAGTAGTAGACGTTTTGGAATCAGGACGCAATGCCTTTGCTCCATTGTACGATTGGAATTCGCCGATTAAGGAAAAGATTGAGAGAATAGCCAAGACCATTTATGGCGCTGAGGCCGTTCAATACACCAAAGAGGCGGAGAGTAATTTGAAGATGATCGAGAAATTGGGGTTGTCATCTTTGCCAATCTGCATGGCCAAGACGCAGAAATCGTTTTCAGATGATGAGCGCAAGATTGGTCGACCCATAGGGTTTAATGTTACTGTTCGTGAGTTTGAGTTTGCAGTAGGTGCCGGATTTATTATTCCCATTTTGGGCGATATGATGCGTATGCCGGGGCTTCCAGCCACTCCAGCCTCAGAAGGCATGGACATCGATGCCAATGGGGTGATTACGGGGTTGAGTTGAGTTTATTTGAAGAGATGATAAGGCACGAGTAATCGTGCCTTTTTTGTTTGTATTAAGTTAAAATGAAATTTATAGTTATTGAATTTTATTTACTAAATCATCCAACATTTGAATTTCTACAGGCCTTAGTTTTCTATACTCGTCCAATCAATTATTTTGCTAAAAGAATTGAATTGATGCAAATCTCAGTTAGGTTATGATTTTTACTTTCTTTTTTTAAGACAAGATTCAAAATAATCCTTTTCTTTAATATTGTATTATGAAAAGATCAAAAAAAGTACTGTTAGGAATTGGTGTTTTAATCCTATTGATGATTTCGGTATTGGGAATCTATTTGTGGACAACACGTCCACAATACAGTGGTGATATCCAGCTAACAGGCTTGAGTGCTGAAGTAAAAGTTGAATTTGATGCTTATGGGATTCCGCACATTCAAGCGCAAAACAAAATGGATGTTATGCGAGCATTGGGTTATTTGCATGCACAAGACCGTTTGTTTCAGATGGAGTTAATGCGCAGGGTTGGAAGTGGAACTTTATCTGAAATTGTTGGTCATGATGGATTAAAGGTGGATGTCTTGTTCCGTACAATGGAGCTTCCGCAATATGCTGAACAAAGCGCCGCAAGACTTGCAGATTCTACTTCATTGCCCTATGTACAAGAAATGAATGCCTACTTGGAAGGTTTGAATGCTTTCATTGATAATGGCGCAACACCAGTAGAATTTCATTTGATGGGTATTCCCAAAAGGCATTTCGAGATTAAAGACATGTTTTACATCTCGGGAGCATTGGCTTTTAATTTCAACCAGGGAAATAAAACGGAACCCGTCATTGATTTCATAGCAAAAAATTATACTGAGCAACACCTCAAAGATATCGCATTGTACCATGATACAGCAGAATCATACATTCCGAGTAACAACTTTAATGGGTTAATTGACGAGTTGGTGCTGCAGAAAAGTATGATGGAATTAATGCACTCATCAATGGATTCTCACTTTCCCATTTATCCGCCTTTGGATGGATCCAATGCTTGGGCCATCAGTGGAAAGCACACCAAAAGCGGGAAACCCATGTTTTGTAATGATACTCACATAGGTTACATGATGCCACAAACTTGGTATGAGGCTTATTTGGAATGTCCGGGTTTTGAATTGTACGGACACTTTTTAGCTGGCGTTCCTTTTGCTTTGATTGGTCGAAATGAAAAATTAGCTTGGGGTGTTACCATGTTGCTGAATGATGACATGGACTATTTTTACGAGAAACCCACCGATGATAAGAAAGGTGTTGTCATTGGAGACAAGGTCTATCCAGTCAAACAAAGCACAGAAGTGATTCATGTAAAAGGAGGAACTGATACTACCATCACAAGAATTTCTGGTCCACATGGTCCCATCATCAATACCGTAACGCCATTGTTGGCTGATAAAAACTGGATCAGTTGCCATTGGACTTATACCCAGAAGGACAATAACACTTTCCGCGGATTTTGGGGCATTAACCAAAGTCGTGACATGAAATCTTTTCAATCATCTCTGCCCTACATTCATGCACCGGGCATCAGTCTAAATTATGCAGATGCTGATGGGAACATAGCTTGGTGGGCAACAGCTTCTTTGAAAGATCGGCTGTATCCTGATAACCCTTGGACCATCATGGACGGCAGTCAAGCTTTAACATTTCCCATTCGTTACATTGATTTTAAATACAATCCGTCCAATATCAATCCAAGCAGTGGGTTTATTTACTCGGCCAATGATTGGCCCCAACAAGTTAAACTGCCATGGAAATCTGCCTTTTGGTATCCCGGTTATTACAAGCCGCAATACAGGGCGGATCGCATTGCCCATTTAATCAAAGCAAAAGACAATTGGGATACGGAAGGAATGAAAGAGGTCATCAATGACGTAACCAATGATACGGATAAGGTTCTTTGGTATGCCCTATTGAGCCTGGCTCCAGCTCCTATTCAGAAACAAATTGAAGCGATTCCTGAGAAGTGGAAAGGGGAATATTTACCAGAAAGGGTTAGCCCAACCATTTTTCAAACGGTTTTGTACTATTACATGAGAATGGCCATGGAAGATGAATTGGGTCATAAAGGATGGGAGTTGTTTTGCAGCAACCATCAGTATCAACGCGCCTACGGACATTTATTGCTACAGGAGAATTCACCCTGGTGGGATGATGTCAAAACTCCGGAAAAAGAAGATCGGAACTCCATTGTCAAAAAGGCTTGGGAAAAATCATGGGCCATCTTGACGCAAGAATATGGAAACAATCCCGCTATGTGGACTTGGGAGCAATCTTGTCAATTGGAGATTGGACACCCTATTGGAAAGGTTGCTGTTCTTGCGCCTTTCTTCAATGGGTCCAAGCATGCCGTTTATGGCAGCAATGAAACCATTCACCAAAGCGGTTTTCATCCTGATTCACTGGCGCATTTCAAGGTACATTTTGGATCACAAATGAGAATCATTGTTGATTTTGGCAATGCCCGTGAGGGATTGAATGTTACTCCAAGCGGACAAAGTGGACATTGGTTGAGTCCTCATTATGATGATCAACATGATCTGTATGCCCAGCGTGGTTTTAGAAATCAAACCTTGAAAAATCAGGTTTTTGAAGGAGGAACCAGTTTGGTTTTGCACCCTTAAATTATTTTTTTTCAATTAATTAATGATTTAGGTCTGTTTTTGTAAAAACAAGGGCTATTTTTGCCAATCGCCCTTTTTGAATGAACGACATTGAATCTGCCATATTAGAAAGCACTGTTACAGAGAAAGTCTTGTATGGCTATCAGCAAGCAGCGCTCGATAAAATTTTTGATCGGATTCAGAAGTTTCCGGTTAATTACAATTTGTGTTTTCAACTGCCTACTGGCGGCGGAAAAACAATCATTTTTTCGGAGATAGCCAAACGGTATATTCGTGAAACGGGCAAGAAAGTCATGATTCTTACCCATCGTGTTGAGCTTTTGGGTCAAACTTCACGTGTGCTCAATGAATTTGGTGTAAAGAACAAAATCATAGTCAGCAAAGTAAAGGAATTGGACGAGGAGGAGAATCATGATTGTTTTGTGGCGATGGTTGAAACGCTTAACAATCGCCTCAAGGATGAGCGAATGAAGTTTGATAATTTGGGGTTGGTGATTGTGGATGAGGCCCATTATAATTCGTTCAGAAAGCTTTTCAAATGGTTTGATGAGCCCATTATTTTGGGTGTCACTGCTACCCCACTAAGCTCAAATATTCTTTTGCCCTTGAATGAGAATTACAATGAGTTGATTGTAGGTGAGAGTATTTCTAGTTTGGTAGACCAAAAATATTTGGCCAAGGCCAATACCTATTCCTATGACGTGAGTTTACATTCTCTGAAGTTGGGTATAAACGGAGACTATACCGTTTCATCTTCTGAGAAATTGTACGGCAATATTTTCATGCAAGAGAAATTGTTGTATGCATATGAGCAGATAGCCAAGGGAACCAAGACATTGATTTTTAATAACGGAATCAACACTTCCAAGCAAGTGTACATGATGTTCTTAGAAGCGGGTTATGATGTTCGTCATCTGGATAACACCCACAATGAACAAGAGCGCAGAGAAATTTTAGAGTGGTTTCATACCAAACCCAATGCAATATTGTCCTCAGTTTCCATTTTGACCACAGGATTTGACGAACCCACCGTGGAGACCATCATCTTGAATCGCGCTACCAAATCATTGACGCTCTATCATCAAATGATTGGTCGAGGATCCCGATTGATTCCAGGAAAAGAAGAATTCAATGTTTTGGATTTGGGTAACAATGCCAAGAGATTTGGTTTGTGGGATTCTTACATTGATTGGCAGGAAATATTTGCTCATCCCAATGCTTACATAGAAAGCATCGTTTCAGATGATGTGATGGAGCGTGAGACTAAATACGAGATGACACCCGAGGTGAGGGATAGATTTAAGAATTCACCCGTTATCGATTTTGATATCAAAGAGCATTACTTGCGTTTGATGAAAGCAGGACGCAAAGCCAAGGAAGTTTTGGATTTGAGTATTCAACAGCATGCCACCATTGTCAAAGAAAATGCAGAAGATGTTTTTGACGCTTTGGAATTGGTTAAAGTATTGGAATTGGATGTCAAAAGCAGGGTTAAGCATTTCAGCTACTGTATTTCAAAAAGCACTGAAAGTTACCGAGATTGGTTGCGCTCTGAATACATGCGAAAACTATCGATGATTGTGCGAGAGATGTATAATGATTAAAACATTTGAAGAATGAAATTGAAGACAGAGAACATTTTTCAGATTACTGAGATACCAGCTTCTAAACATGATGTGTATGAGGCTTTGACTGATGCCAAAGTATTTTATGCAATCACAGGATTGCATGCAGAGTTTCATTCAGAACCGGGAACATATTTTATATCTGAAAACAGAAAAGTTAGTGGATACTACTTGAGTTTGGAGCAAGATGAATTTATTGTGATGGCATGGCGACATGAGTATTTTTATCGCGGTATACATACTTTGGTTCACATTGAGTTGTCGGAAATGGAAGATGGTGGAACACGTATTCACTTCAATCATGTTGGAGTTCCTGAGGAACATGCTGGATGGCTGACAGAGCATTGGAAGCGTGATGTGTGGTCATTGTTCTTGGCACATTTTACGGCACTTAAAAGCAATCAATGATAAAGCTCAAAGAGAATCTGTTTCCAGCCCTTTTGGTATTTTTGGTAGCATTGCCTTTATGTTTAGGTATTGCGCTAGCCTCTGGCGTTAGTCCTTTTGCAGGTTTGGTAGCGGGTATTGTTGGAGGTATTGTAGTTGGCGTGATTAGTGGGTCGCATTTGAGTGTTAGCGGACCTGCTGCGGGCCTGACTATTCTCGTCGCCAATGCTATTATCCAATTGAATGATTATACCCTTTTCTTGACAGCAGTTGTATTGGCTGGATTACTTCAAATAATTTTTGGATTGTTAAAGGCAGGAAAGTTGGGTGAGTATGTTCCCAATAATGTCATTCGAGGAATGATGGCTGCCATTGGATTGATACTTATCCTAAAACAAATACCACATTTGGTAGGATTTGACCATGATTTTGAAGGGGACGAGGACTTTACTCAGCCCGATGGTGAGAATACATTCACGGAGGTGTTGATGGCCTTTTTAAAGATAACACCCAATGCTGCAATCATTGGGATGGGGAGCTTACTCTTTCTATTGTTTTGGGACGGTTTATTGGTGAAAAAATGGAAGGCTTTGAAATTCTTACCAGGATCATTGTTGGTTGTTATTATTGGCATATTGATGACTTACATATGGAGCGGCACAGATATATCGATGTTGCCAGAACATCTTGTCAATGTCCCCGTGGTGGAGCATTGGTCAGATT
>CAZNVU010000030.1:0-23794 GCA_964576575.1 uncultured Chryseobacterium sp. | reverse complement strand
TGGACATCATGCGGAAAGTTTCGCTTCGCTCGTAACGACAAGCGCTTTCCGCATGCTGTTACCCAATCGAAATTTCACTTTCTCCTCGCTTCCGCGGTGCGACGGATACACATGCCAATCTTTGCACTTTCACAGCTGATCGAAAAAGCCCCGTAGGAGTGGAATAATAATAGAAATAGACATCTTGTTTGGATTCCAGCCCCGTAGGGGCGACATATTAATAAGGATGAGGGAATGAAGTAGCGAGAGCATGAAATGCGACTCGTTGTCTAAGGACGAATTGACATTCAGCCAAAATGGATAAGGAGATAGCTCTACTGACGAGCTGCACTGTCAGCAAAGGCCCCGACGAGCTTCGCTGTCAGGGCAGGTTCGTTACGCATAAACCCACATAATTTATAGGTTGCCTTTCAACCGAGCCAACCCGAGATTTGCAAAAAAACAATTACCATTTCTACCATGAACAGGGTTATCCTACCATTAGAGTTCTTTACACGTATATTTGCTATCAATACACGTGCTATGAACACCAAACTTACGTTGACCATCGAAAAAAATGTCATCGAAAAAGCCAAACGGTATGCCAAGCAAACTGGACGAAGTTTATCAGACATTATTGAAAAATACCTAGAAGAAATTTCAGATGAGCAAGTTGATTCAGCAGCTCTTTCAAATCAACTCAATGAAATTATTGGATCCGTAAAACTGCCCAAGGAATTTGATGAAAAAAAAGCCATACGTGAATATTTGGAAAAGAAATACTTATGAAAAAGGTTTTCATTGATACCAATATTCTGTTGGATTTAATCGCTGATCGACGCCCCTTTAGTACACATGCCATTGCCATTTTTAAGAACGCTGAAAAAAAGAAAATCCAACTTTACACGTCCGCACATACCATGGCCACGACACATTATATGTTACAGCAATACATGGATGACAAAAAACTGAGAAGGATAATGCTATCCGTATTGGACTACCTCAACATCATTGCCATCAACAAAGACATGATCAAAAAAGGACTTCAATCGCGGCAAAAGGATTTTGAAGATGCGCTTCAGTTGCAAAGTGCCTATTCTATCAAAGATATCGACTGTTTAATTACCCGTAATCGAAGGGACTACAACCAAGCATTGATTCCCATCTTATCACCTGACGAATGTACTCGCCAATTAAAATAGCTTATTCAAAAATATCCCGGCCATTGAGCTAAAAATCAACGAGCATTTTTCAACTAGCAGCACTTCACCGTCATTTTCCAATCAAGAGGTTCCCAAAAAAAAATGACCAATATCAACCTTGGTCTTGACCTCACTCATCTCCTCTACTTTTTTGGCCCAATACTTTTGAAGAATTAGAATAAACCTATTCTTCATGAGTGCATTTTATCTATTGATCGGTTGTAGTCTCCCCGTTGCTGGACTCTTTCTGTTGTTCTTTATTAGAGCAACCAAGGCAGGGCAATGGGATGATGTTGAAACGCCCGCCATGAGAATGCTGCATGATGATACCATCCAACAAGAATCCAAATCTATCCCACATGGAAAATCAACAACTTGAAAAATTCTATTACGACAACAAAATCGTCAAGCAATTTGCTATTGCTACTGCGTTTTGGAGTGCCATCGGTATGACCGTGGGTGTGCTCATTGCACTGCAATTGGTTTTCCCCATTCTCAATTTCAACATGGCTGAAACCACCTACGGCCGTTTGCGTCCTTTGCATACCAATGCGGTGATTTTTGCCTTTGTCGGCAACGGCATTTTCATGGGAGTATATTACTCGCTTCAAAGACTGCTCAAATCACGCATGTGGAGTGATAAACTTTCCGCCATTCACTTTTGGGGTTGGCAGCTCATCATTGTTTTGGCCGCTTTGACCTTGGTCTTGGGATTCACCACTGGTAAGGAGTATGCCGAATTGGAATGGCCGATTGACATTCTCATCACCTTGATTTGGGTTGTATTTGGAGTCAACATGTTTGGAACCATTCTAACCCGCCGCGAACGTCACCTGTATGTGGCCATTTGGTTCTATATCGGGACTTGGATTACCGTTGCGATGCTGCACATTGTGAACAGTATTGAATTGCCCGTAAGCCTATTAAAAAGCTATTCATTCTATGCCGGTGTGCAAGATGCCCTGGTGCAATGGTGGTATGGGCACAATGCGGTGGCCTTCTTTTTAACGACACCCTACTTGGGAATCATGTACTACTTCATCCCCAAAGCGGCCAATCGTCCTGTCTATTCATATCGACTTTCCATCATCCACTTTTGGGCTTTGATTTTTATCTACATATGGGCTGGCCCTCACCACTTGTTGTACACTTCACTTCCCGATTGGGCGCAATCATTGGGTACGGTATTCTCCATCATGTTGATTGCTCCTTCGTGGGGAGGGATGATCAATGGACTTTTGACATTGCGCGGCGCATGGGATAAAGTAAGAGAGGATGTTGTATTAAAGTTCATGGTGGTTGCGGTAACAGCTTATGGCATGGCGACGTTTGAAGGCCCCATGCTTTCTTTGAAAAATGTCAATGCCATCTCGCACTATACCGATTGGACCATCGCACACGTGCACGTTGGCGCATTGGGGTGGAATGGCTTTTTAACCTTTGGTGTTTTGTATTGGTTGATCCCAAGAATGTGGCGCACTTCACTGTACAGTCAAAAATGGGCATCATGGCATTTCTGGATTGGCACTTTGGGTATTTTATTGTACGCCATTCCCATGTATTGGGCTGGATGGATGCAAAGCTCCATGTGGAAAGAGTTTACGCCAGAAGGTCAATTGCAATATCAATTCTTGGATACTGTAAAATTCATGCGTCCTTTCTATGCGGTTCGTTCAGTGGGTGGACTACTCTACCTTACCGGAGCGATACTCATGGTTGTCAACTTATGGAAGACTGCCAAGCAAGGTGACTTCCTTGCTGAGGAGGAAGCACAAGCCCCAGCCTTGGCCAAGAAAGTTGTATTAAAAGGCCAAGAGCATTGGCACAGAATCATCGAACGCAAACCCATCACCATGTTGGTATTGGCATTGGTCATGGTTGCAATTGGCGGGTTGATTGAGATGATTCCCACCTTCATGATCAAAGAGAATATCCCAACCATCGCCAGCGTCAGACCCTACACTCCTTTGGAGCTTCTGGGCAGAGACTTGTACGTGAGAGAAGGTTGTTACACCTGCCATTCCCAAATGGTTCGACCCTTCCGCTCAGAAACAGAGCGCTATGGTGAATATTCAAAATCTGGGGAGTTTGTTTATGATCATCCTTTCCAATGGGGCTCGAAAAGAACTGGCCCAGATCTAGCGCGTGAAGGAACCGACAAACTGCGCCGCATGAACAGTTGGCACTACAACCACATGATGGATCCTGGAAGTATAAGCGCAGGTTCAATCATGCCCGCCTATCCTTGGATGTTTGAAAATGAAATCGACCTGGCCTCATTGAAAGCCAAAATGGAAGCCATGGTTACACTGGGTGTTCCCTATACGCAAGACGAGGTAAACAATGGAGAAGCATTGGCCATGAAACAAGCCAACACCATCTATGAAGATCTCAAGAAGGACGAAAAGAATTTGCTCCTTGGTGAGGAGGGCCTACAAAACAACCATGAAATCATTGCCATGATTGCTTATTTGCAACGCTTGGGCACCGACATCATGATCCCAACCAATGAACCCAGCAAATGAAATTCAGAACCTACCTTGAAACCATAGAGAACGTAAGCATCTACCCCATGATCTCACTATTCCTTTTTGCCGCTGTATTTGCATTTGTATTGTACAGCACCTTCAGATTGCGCAAGTCTGACATAGAAGAAAAAAGTAACCTTCCATTGGAACATTGATATGAAAAAACTGAGCATCATTTTAATAGGCTTCTTTAGCAGTGCACAATTGTTGGCCGCAAGCAAAGCAGGAGCAGCAAAGATTACAGAAAGCCCATACCAAAGCCCTGTTTTTTATTTGTTGTGTTTTATAGCTATTTTACTCCTGTTCTTCATTTATCAATTTCAGCGTGTATTCATAGCATTGTCAAAAGATAAAATCAGAAAGATGAAAGAAGAGCGACAAAAAACATTCCAACAAGGTGGTGTGCTGATGTTCCTATTTGGAATAACGGACACAGGCAAAATGTTAGGCGAAATGGTTCACCATGGTTTGGGTAATACACCCATGAATGCACTGGCCTTTATCGTTTTAGTGGAAGCTTTGGTTGTCCTCTACTATGCACAACAAATCCGAAAACTGACGGAAAAACCATCTGAATATGAGGCATGGGAACCGACATTGGAAACATCCGCTCAAGAATCTAAATTCTGGAAATGGTTCAACAAGTCTGTTGATATTGCTGAAGAAGAAACCATCATGACTGATCATGAATATGATGGGATACGAGAATTGGACAACAGTTTACCGCCATGGTGGAAATACGGGTTCTACATCACCATTTTAGTAGCTATAATATACATGGGGTACTACCACTTGGGAGGAAGCGGGCCCAGTAGTTTAAAAGAATATCAGAATCAGATGGACCAAGCAGCATTGGACATTGCAGCTTATCAGGCAAATCAGAAAGATGCTGTAAATGAAAAAAACGTTGTTCTTTTAGACAACCAAACTGACATCCAAGCTGGTGCAGCAATCTTTCAATCACTCTGTGTCGCTTGTCATGGAACAATGGCTGAAGGAAAAGTAGGACCTAATTTGACCGATGCTTATTGGAAAAATGGTGGAGACATCAAAGACCTTTTCAAAACCATCAAATACGGGATCAAAGGAACGGGAATGAAATCTTGGAAAACAGACCTTTCTGCATCACAAATAGCACAGGTCGCATCCTATATTTTAAGTTTAAAAGGATCCAATCCTCCAGAGGCAAAGGCGCCTGAAGGAAGCCTCTATCAATCCACTAATTCCGATACGCTCCTTAATACCAAGAAACCACAAGACACTTTACAAACTGCATTGAAATAGTCCATGGACGAATCATTTAGAGACCATGTCACTCATATTGATGAGGAAGGACATCGGGTGTTTTTTTATCCTAAAAAACCACACGGAAAATATTACAATTGGCGTAGCTATCTAAGCTACGCTTATTTGCTTGTTTTCTTCTCTCTTCCATTTGTCAGAATAGGTGGACTTCCACTTTTCATGTTTGACATCTTGGAGAGAAAATACATTTTGTTCAGTGTACGTTTTTGGCCACAAGACTTTTTCATTTTTGTCTTGGGAATGCTTTCATTCATTGTCTTTGTCGCACTTTTCACGGTAATTTATGGACGCATCTTCTGCGGATGGGTTTGTCCACAAACCGTTTTCATGGAAATGGTATTTCGCAAAATTGAATATTGGATCGATGGAGATGCAGCGCAACAGCGGGCATTGAAAAAGATGAATTGGAATTCGGAGAAAATCCGAAAGCGAGTCATCAAGTACATCCTTTTTTTGCTCTTTTCCTTTTTGGTGGGCAATACATTTTTGGCCTATATCATAGGAACGGACAAACTATGGGCAATGGTCAATGAGCCCTTTGCGCATCACATAGGAGGCTTTACTCTGATGGTTATTTTTACTTTGGTCTTCTTCTTTATTTACGTTTGGTTCAGGGAACAGGTTTGTCTGGTCGTTTGTCCCTACGGAAGGATGCAAGGTGTCTTATTGGACAAAAAAAGTATTGTTGTCACCTATGACCACGTCAGGGGTGAACCTCGGCACAAAGCGCACAAGGGAAAATCAGATGGGGAAGGTGATTGCATAGATTGCAAGGCCTGTGTTCATGTCTGCCCAACAGGTATTGACATCAGAAACGGAACGCAATTGGAGTGTGTGAATTGTACCGCTTGTATTGATGCTTGCAACCACATCATGGACAGTGTCAATCTTCCACAAGGATTGATCAGATATGACTCTGAGGAAGGTGTACAAACCAAAGAAAAATGGAAAGTTACCCCGCGCATAATTGGATACAGCATCATTCTCATGCTCATCATAGCCTTGGAAATCGTCTTGCTCACTGCACGCTCTGACATAGGGATGAGTATTATTAGAGCGAGAGGAACATTATTCACCACCGAAACAGACGGGAGTATTAGTAATTTGTACAATATCAAGTTCATCAATAAAACAGAACACGACTTGCCCATTGAATTGAAATTAAAGGATCGAGTGGGAAAAATAAAGTGGATTGGAAAGCAGGAGGTCGTGATACCTGCAGCATCCAGCATAGATGCAGAATTCTTTTTGGTTGTCCCAGAAGAAGCCATACCTGAACAAAAAAACAAGTGGAAAATGGAGTGTTGGAGTCAAGGAGAAAAGATTGGATCCGATAACATCAACTTCATCGCACCACACCAATAAAACTCAAACATGAACTGGGGTTGGAAAATAACAATAGTTTACATAGGATTTGCAGCAATGATTCTCACGTTGGTATATAAATCAACACAAGAAAACTATGAAATGGTCACTACAGAATATTATAAGAAAGAACAATTGCATCAAGACAAAATAGATGCCGCCAAAAATGTTCGAAATGAAAAGCAATATGTATTCTACAACAATACAAGCAATGGAGTACAAATTATATTCCCGTCAAACACCAATAACATAGAAAAAGATGTGGAAATATACTGCGCTTCAGATGAACATAAAGACCAAATCTTCAAAACCAGTTCCCAATCAATAGCCATTGCACTGCAACCATCAAGGTATAAATTGAAAATAAGTTGGAAAGTTGCAGACAGGAATTTTTACCAAGAAAAAGAAATATGGGTGAAGTAGTTTATTGGCAAGCTGCACTGGCTGGAATTGCACTTGGGTTTGCTGGCAGTTTTCACTGCTTTGGAATGTGTGGACCTTTAATCATGGCCATGAATGGTGGACAAAGTCATCCCAATGTACAACGAATAATATTGCATCATAGCGGAAGAGCCTTGGCGTACATATCGTTGCTCATTGCATTTCTATCTATTGGCAGCACTGCAAAGGGAATGGGTTGGCAACAAGGACTCAGTATTACTGGCGGAATCATATTTATTCTTGGGTGGATCCCTGATTTTCAAAAAAGGTTGGGTCGCATCCTTTTTCCTGTGAGAAATCAATTGCAAAAAACCATTCCGATTTCACCATTGCCCAAGCATTTTTTACAAGGATTAATCAATGGATTTTTACCTTGCGGCTGGTCCATTAGTGCCATTGGCGCAGCCATGGTTTACGGAAATTGGGAATACAGTCTTTTGTTCATAACCTTCTTCACTATTGGAAATACGCCCATTCTGTGGCTTACAGCATTGGGAGGAAGAAAAATCCTTGATAAATTTCCTTGGTTCAATCACAAGTGGGCGAGAACATCAATCATGATCCTGGGGCTACTGTTCATCCTTAGGGGTGCTAATCTTGGTATACCATACCTGAGTCCCAAAATGGAAAAAGAAAAAATGAGTTGTTGTTCAACTCCTTAATTCTTCATTCTGCGCAGTTTTTCTTCATTGACGATGGTGATGGCTGAACCTTGAATTCTAATCAATCCCTCCTCTTTAAAATCACTCAACGTTCTAATGACCGATTCAGTAGCTGTCCCTACCATGGCTGCCAAATCATCTCTTGAAATAGGCATCGTAAAGAGTACATCTGGATTACCAACATGAAACTTTGACTTTAAACGCAACAGGGAATTTGCCGTTCTCTTGCGAACTGAGGAATATGCCAAATTCACCGCGCGTTCTCTTTCAAAAACCAACTCATTCGACATCAATTGCATTATCTCTATCATCATTTTTGGTTGACCCTCCAACCAATGAAAAAATGAAGTTCGTGAAACGAATAAAACCTCTGAAGGTTCAAGTGCCACTGCACTGTCCAAGTGTATTTCTCCTTGCAATAACGAAACATAGGACATCATTCTTCCCTTTCCGAGAATTCGCAGTATCAAATCTTTTCCTAAATCATGGGATTTATAGACCTTAACTTTTCCTTTTAAAACCGCATAAACACCTTGACACGTATCTCCTTCAGAGTAAATCACATCCCTCTTACCTATGCTCCTGATGTGTTTCTCTGGAATGTCTCTCAAAATCTCATCCCAAGAAATCTCCTTGTCCTTCATTTGGTTCAATCGATAATTCAAATGATCGATTGTTCCAACATTTCCTTCTGCCTTTCTAATCCTGGCCTCAATGCTTTTCAGTAATTCAGTGTCGTTGTATGGTTTGACAATATAATCATCTGCGCCCAACTCCATACCTCGACGAATATCACCTCGCTCGGATTTGGCAGTTAAGAATATAAAAGGAATACGAGCAGTCTCAACGTGTTTCCCTAATAAATGGAGTACACCATAACCATCAAGAATGGGCATCATGATATCGCATAAAATCAAATCCGGATGGTATTGTTGAGCAGCGCTAACTCCTTCCTTTCCATTTGAAGCTGTTAATACATGATAACCGCCCAATTCCAAAAGCTCAGCTGTATTTTCTCTTACCTCTAAACTATCTTCAATGATTAAAACTGTTTTCTTTTCCATAAACTAATTTTTGACTTTTAAAACAATAGTAAATTGAGTACCTTTTTCCAGTTCACTCTCAACATGAATTTCACCATTCATTAATTCAACACAGCGCTTCACGATGCTCAAACCTAGACCAGTGCCAGGAATATTAATGGCATTGCTCGCGCGATGAAAGCGCTGAAAGAGATGTTGTAATTCCGATGGAGGTATACCTAATCCATTATCTTTTACAATAATGCGCACACTATCCCCTAACCTATATGCCGACACCATGATCGGTTTACTCTCAGGTGAGAACTTGATGGCATTGCTCAATAAATTCATGATTGTATTGCGCAAAATTCTAGGATCTCCTAACCAATGTTCCTCTCCCTCAAAATGGAAGCGTAATGTTTGTCCTGATTTCAAAATGGTTTGCAACTCTTCAATCAAATCCGCAACCAGCTCCTTGATATTGATATCGATCCATTGAACCTCAATCTTTCCTTCTTCCAACTTCGAAAGCGATAAAATATCTTCTAAAATTTCTGTCAATCCTCGCACTGAATGGCGGATGCGGTTAACATGTTTTACTTGTTTCTCCCAATCCTCCTTTAATCCATATTGCTCTACCAATGCAATTGAAGATAATATTGTGCTCAGAGGTGTTCTAAACTCATGAGAGGCAGTAGAAACAAAACGTGACTTTAGCTCATTCAACTCACGTTCCTTCTGCAAAGCTTTGGACAAATCTTCCTTGGACATCTCCAAGTTAACGAGAGCCTCTTCAAGAACCATTGTTCGATCCAACACTTTGCGCTCCAAACTATTGTTCATCGCTTGAAGGGCATCATAAGCCTCTTGAATTCTTTGATCTTGTAATTTTCGTTCGGTAACGTCTATAATAAAAGCAATGACATTGGAAACACCATCCTCTTGGTAATGACTCAAACTAATTTCAACAGGAAATGTAGATCCATCTTTTCTTAGTCCTTCCAAGACCATATTTTTACCCATTGGGCGAGCATGCGGATTGTCATGATAGGATCTCCGATGGCCTTCATGTCTACCCCTGACATTGGAAGGCACCAACACCTCAATTCTTTTACCAATTAACTCTTTTCCGGTATAGCCAAACATACTTGAACAACGTGGATTCACTACTTGAATCACTCCATCTGCATGGGCAATCAATATGCCCTCATTGGCATGATTGAAAATTGACTCAAACCGTTCTTCCATTTTTAATTACAACTAAGAAAAAAAGAATACTCATCCAAAAAAATGATTAAACTCACACTTCTGCTACCTGGGTTTTGTAGCTCTTCCGGTCTCCCGAAAACAACTCAAACCCATGAAACGAACACTCTATTTTTGCATTGAGCCACTTGGATTTCTTCATGGGTTTCAATCCGATGGTCTTCATTCCTTCCATGCTGCCTGAAAATACCCAAGCCTTCCAACCACCCCATTGATGTTTAAAAGCGGAACCAATTTTCTGATAAAATGCCTCGACATTTTCAATAGACAATCTTTCACCATAGGGCGGATTCATCATTAAAATTCCTTGATCCGCCGGTCGTTGCATATCAAAAAAATCAGCGCGTTGCATTTGAATGTAATCAATCACACTGGCCTTTCTGCTATTCTTTTTGGTCCACCCCATAGCATTATCATCAAAATCTGAAGCCATGATAATAGATGCAGGTGTTTTTATTCTAGCATCCTCTGTTGCTTTTAATTGCAACCAACCTTCTTCTTTGAATGTTGGCCATTTCATAAACTGAAAGGTTGCACGGTTATACTGAGCCGGGGTATCAGAAGCCAACATGGCCGCCTCAATCACCAAAGTTCCACTTCCACACATGGGATCAACAAATGGTTGATCACCTGTGTATCCGGCAAACTGAATCAAACTGGCTGCAAGGACTTCATTCAAAGGTGCGTCTCCAGAACCCATTCTATATCCCCGTTGATTCAATGAGCGGCCACCGGCATCCAATGAAATGGTCACTTGATTTTCATCAATGTGCAAATGGAACAAGACATCAGGATTTTCTGCGTCCACATTGGGACGCTTATCATACTGATTCCTGAAATAATCGGCAATCGCATCCTTCATTTTCAAACTGGCAAAATGTGTATGATTGAAAAAATCAGAACGCACCATGGAATCAATCGCAAAGGTCTGATCCAACAGCATCCAATTGTCCCACTCCATGGCCAAGCATTTCTTGTAAAGGTCATCTACCTTTCTCAATGAAAATGTTTCTAATGGAACCAATACCCGCAAGGCCAATCTTGAACAATAACAAACCCTTTGCATGGTTGTCATATCGCACAACCCATGAACTATTCGACGCGCTGGCTCTAGTTCCTGAACACCCAATGCTGTTAACTCTTTAACCAATAACTCTTCCGTGTGTGGCAAACACTTCACGGAAATTCCAAACATCTCATTCATCATGCTCCTGCCTTTTTGGTGGGATAACCCTTGTCCAATAACAACTGTACTATTTTCTCTCTATGGTCACCTTGAATCACAATCTCTCCATCTTTTGCTGAACCGCCAGTACCGCATTTGGTCTTTAAAAATTTGGCCAACTCAGCAAGCTCATCTTCACTTCCTACAAATCCTTTGACTACACAGGCTACCTTTCCACCTCGGTGATTCTTTTCCAACCAAACCCTTAAGTTCTGTTCTCCATGTGCCATGGGTTCAGAATTGCTATCCTCCACCTGAGGCAAGGATCCGGTGCTATAAACCAAGCCTCCAAGGTCTGACAAATCCATTTTTTTCCTTTGTTGTGCCATGATGTAAAGATAACATTGTTTTATCTGTGATGAATTACTTTTATGGCATGATAGAAATTTGGGGTTTCTCAGGTTTAATGCTCGGAGTTGTTGTGCTTTTTGGGTCCACTTTAACTTTGTTTTCCGGTTTTGGTTTGGGCACTCTTTTGATGCCAATTATGGCACTTTTCTTTCCTATCGAATTATCTATTCTTCTCACGGCAATTGTACATTTATTCAATAACCTTTTTAAGCTAACCCTGTTTTACAAAAACATTCATTGGAAGACCATCATCAGATTCGCACCCACTGCCATATTAGGTGCCTGGATGGGATCAATACTCTTAACCTTCGTAGGCCAGTTAAACCTCGACATTATTGTACCTTATACAAATACAACGACTAATTTCGTCAATATCATTATTGGCTTTTTGCTTTTAATCTTTGCCTTATTGGAATGGTCCCCTGAAAACAAAAGACCTTCTTTCGATAAACGATGGCTGCCTCTGGGTGGGATCTTGAGTGGCTTTTTTGGTGGACTTTCAGGACATCAAGGCGCATTGCGAAGCGCCTTCCTCATCAGAACACAATTGTCAAAAGAGTCCATTATTGCGACAGGTATCATCATCGCTACTTTCATTGATCTAACCCGAATGAGCCAATACGTTCAAAATATTAATAGTAGTTTCTTTACTGATCATTCAAATATCCTGTTGTTTGCCATAGTTTGTTCATCTGCTGGCGTCATTCTAGGAAAAAAATACATGGGAAGCGTCACCTTACCCTTGCTACAAAAAATCATTGCTATTGGATTGATTCTCTTTTCGATTTGTTTAATGATCGGTTGGATTTAATGACTATATTTGCCTCACTTATCAAGAAAGACGGAGGGAAATGGCCCTATGAAGTCTTGGCAACCCCGATAATGCTGGGTGCCAATTCCTTCTCTTGGAAACAAGAGAAAGATGAGTAAGAGGTTTTTTCCTCGTCCCATTGATAAGTTAAAAAAATTATTATGGGATTATTCCAAGATATTGTAAAAAAGACTTTAACCCTGGATGGAGCCATGGGCACCATGATTCAGCGTCATACACTAGCGGAAGAAGATTTCCGAGGAACGCGCTTTACCGGTCATAACATTGCATTAAAGGGCAACAATGATTTATTGTGCATAACGCGTCCTGACATCATAGAGGAGATTCACCTTCAATACTTTGAAGCCGGTGCTGATATTGTAGAAACCAATACTTTCAACGCACAACAAATCTCCATGGAAGATTATGCGCTAACCGATTGTATCGATGAGGTCAATACCGCTGCTGTTCAATGTGCAATAAAAGCTAGAGAGCAATACTATTTGAAACACGGAAGGCAAAACCAAAAATACATCGCCGGTGCAGTTGGTCCAACCAGTAAAACAACTTCACTATCCCCCGATGTCAACAACCCTGCCTATCGTGCCGTGACCTACGATCAATTGCACAGCGCTTACTTCGAGCAAATCAAAGCTCTCATAGATGCTGGCGTTGATGCTATTTTAATTGAAACCATCTTTGATACGTTGAACGCCAAAGCCGCCTTTCACGCTGCTTTGGATGTACTAGAAAAAAAGAACTTAACGCCTATTACTGCAGACAACCCCAATGGTGATATTGCCCTCATGGCCAGTGGAACCATCACTGATGCTGCAGGCAGAACGCTATCTGGACAAACCGCCGCTGCCTTTGCCATTTCCCTATCACATTTACCTTTGTTCAGTATTGGATTCAATTGTGCCTTGGGTGCAGATCAATTGCTGCCGCATGTCAAAGAACTGAAAAAACACACCAAAGCTTTTGTTAGCGCTTATCCCAATGCAGGACTTCCCAATGCATTGGGTCAATATGACGAAACGCCTGAAATCATGGCTCAAAAAATCACTGCATTCCTTGAAGACAATGGGGTTCAAATTATTGGAGGATGCTGCGGTACAACACCCGACCACATTTGCGCCATTCATCATTTGGTTGAAAATCAAAACACTGCATCATGAGCAATGATATAAAACTAATTCTATCCGGTTTAGAACCACTCATTATCCGCACTGATTCCAACTTTGTAAATGTAGGAGAACGCACGAATGTGACCGGATCAAAAGTTTTTCTGCGTTGTATTAAAGAACAACTTTGGGATGATGCACTGGCCATAGCCAGAGAGCAAATTGAAAATGGTGCGCAAATCATCGATATCAACATGGATGAAGCGATGATTGATGGGGTGCAGGCCATGACACATTTTCTTAACTTAATTGCTACAGAACCAGATATCTCACGCGTGCCCATCATGATTGACTCTTCTGATTGGAAAGTCATTGAAGCAGGATTACAGTGTGTTCAAGGAAAGTGCGTGGTCAATTCCATCAGTCTAAAAGATGGAGAGGCTTCCTTCCTTCAAAAAGCCAAGCAAATCAAAAAATATGGCGCTGCCGTCATTATCATGGCATTTGATGAAAATGGACAAGCAGATTCCTTAGAACGCCGAATTGAAATATGTTCTAGAGCTTACAAGATTTTGACCAATCAAGCAGGTTATACTCCTCAAGACATCATTTTTGATCCCAATATCTTTCCAATAGGGACTGGTATGGAAGAGCACCGTAAAAACGCGTTGGACTTTATTCAAGCCACACATTGGATCAAAAATAATCTTCCCGGCGCTTTGGTCTCTGGAGGCGTGAGCAATGTCTCTTTTTCTTTCCGCGGTAACAATACCGTCCGAGAAGCCATACACAGTGTTTTTCTTTATCATGCCGTAAAAAACGGAATGGATATGGGGATTGTCAATCCAGCTCAATTGGTTATATATGACAACATTGAAAAAAACCTTTTGGAACATGTCGAGGATCTTGTACTCGACAGACGCGCAGACGCCACAGAGAGATTATTGAAACTAGCAGAAGAAATTAAGCCCTCTGCTCAAAAAGAAGTTACTGTCATTAATCGCTCTACAATTCCACTTGAAGAGAGATTAGCAGACGCATTGATTAAAGGTATTCCCACGTATATTGCGGAAGACATCAATGAAGCGATACAAAAGTATCCTTCTCCATTGGCCATCATTGAAGGACCGCTAATGGCGGGGATGAACATAGTGGGTGAATATTTTGGAAGTGGAAAAATGTTCTTACCCCAAGTAGTGAAGTCTGCCCGTGTCATGAAACAAGCGGTGGCGATTTTAGAACCCCTCTTATTGGAACAAAAAAACAATGGAGAATCGACAGCAAAGAAAAAAATCCTGTTGGCTACAGTAAAAGGTGATGTGCATGATATTGGCAAAAACATTGTTGGTGTGGTGTTGGCCTGCAATGGGTATGATGTGATTGACATGGGTGTTATGGTACCCAATGAGCAAATCATCGCAAGAGCCAAAGCAGAACAAGTTGATGTGATAGGATTAAGTGGACTCATTACACCATCTCTTGAGATCATGACTGAAATGGCGAAATTATTGACCCAAGAAGGGCTCAACATTCCGCTTTTGATAGGAGGAGCGACAACATCGCTGGTTCATACTGCAGTGAAGATTGACCCTCATTACAATGGACCCATTAAGTATGTTCGTGATGCTGGAACTGCTGCGCAAGACCTCAGTCATTTGCTTTCTGATCAAAAAGAAAATTTTGTACTAGAAACCAAATCGGAATATCAAAGAGTACGAGATAACTACGCCAAGAGCCTTATCAAAAACCCATTGCTCAGCATTGAGGAATCTCGCAAACTTGGATTGCAAGTAGCACCTGCCATATACAGGCCCAATACTTTGGGTCAACAAACCATTGATGTCAACATATCTTCCATTCTGCCATTTATCGACTGGACACCGTTCTTTCAAACATGGCAATTGGCAGGGCCTTACCCTCAAATTTTGGACGACGAAATTGTCGGTGTTGAGGCCAAAAAACTTTTCGCAGACGCTCAAAATCTGATTGCCGAAATTGTAGAAAACAACAAATTAAAAATCAAGGCTACTTGGTCCCTTTTTCCAGTATTCAAAGATGGGGATGATATAGTATTACAAGAAGAATCGGATATTAGATTCCATACCTTAAGACAACAACAGGACAAAAAAGGAAGAAACCCCAATCTGGCTTTGTCTGATTTTATCTCTTCTGATACATCTACAGAACCAGATTACATGGGCTGTTTCGCTGTAAATGCTGGTATTGGTGTAGAAGAATGGTTGCTTGAAATTAAATCTGAACAAAACGATTATTTAGAAATTCTCATCAAAGCTATCGCGGATAGATTTGCGGAAGCCACAACAGAATTTTTGCATCAACAAATCAGAGCAATCCATTGGGGATACGCGCCCAATGAAAATTTAAGCAATCAGGAATTGATCAAAGAAAAGTACCAAGGAATTAGACCAGCACCAGGATATCCTGCGTGCCCTGACCACTTAGAGAAAAAAACAATTTGGCAAATACTACAACCTCAAAAAGAAATAGGACTTCAATTGACAGACAGCTTGGCTATGTACCCTACTGCTGCTGTGAGCGGTTACTTTTTCTCACATCCAGAAAGTCAATACTTTGGAATAACCCAATTGGGAAGAGATCAAGTACAAGATTATGCGCAACGCAAAGGCATTGCCTTTGAAGAAGCCCAAAGATGGTTAGGTCATTTGATGGTCAGTTAAACAATTAAAAACAAGCACATGAAAGTAACGGAACATATAGCAAAGGCAAAGGATACCCTTTTCAGCTTTGAAATTTTACCTCCTCTGAAAGGAAATACCATAGACAGCATCTGCGAAACAATGGATGTTTTGATGGACTTTAACCCTGCCTTTGTGGATGTCACCTACCACAGGGAGGAATTTGTATACCAAGACCAAGGGGATGGATTGCTTAGGAAAAAAATAACGCGCAAAAGACCAGGTACCGTAGGAATTTGCGCTGCATTGGGCGCGAAATATAAAATTGATACCATACCGCACATCATCTGCGGGGGCTTCACTGCTGAGGAAACGGAGGATGCGTTGATTGACTTACAGTTCCTTGGAATTGACAATGTTTTGGCCCTTCGTGGCGACCCCATCAAAAGTCAACCCGATTTCAGAGCAGAACCAGGAGGACATGCATATGCTTCAGAATTGGTGCAACAAATTGATAAAATGAATCACGGCATTTACCTTGATCCAGAACTAAAGAACACTGAAAAAACCAATTTTTGTATCGGAGTAGCTGGGTATCCAGAAAAACACTTTGAAGCTCCCAATCTTAATACAGACTTATTGTATTTGAAGCAAAAAGTTGATGCAGGAGCGGATTATATCGTTACCCAAATGTTCTTTGACAATCAAGCTTTTTTTGATTTCAAAGAAAAGTGTATTCAAGCGGGAATCAACGTGCCCATTATTCCAGGAATTAAGCCATTGGTGAACAAGAAACAATTGGTGGGGATTCCCAAACATTTTTTCATCAATTTACCCGACGCTTTGGTAGATGCCGTGATGAAAGCCAAGGATGATAAGGAAGTAAAAAACATTGGAATAGAATGGTGCATTGCGCAGTGCAAAGAACTGAAGGCAGCCAAAGTTCCCGTTCTTCACTTCTATACCATGGGAAAATCAGCGGATACCGCTCGCATTGCAAAAGAAGTTTGGTAAACGTTTTTGTTTAACCAACATCCTCGTAAAATTGTCCCATGGAAATGTGGAAGACTTTTACGGAAGAGGAAAAGGATCGCATCATACAGATGGCCTGGGAAGACCGTACCTCGTTTGAATCTATCCAATTTCAATTTGGCTTGTCTGAGGCGCAAGTCATTGATTTCATGCGTGGTCACTCGCTGAAATCAAGCTTTAAAATGTGGAGAAAACGAATGAACGGACGTGTTACCAAACACCATCAAAAGATGGGAGTTGGATCACCCGATCGATTCAAATGCAACAGACAAAGGAGCATTGCCAACAATAAAATTTCGAAGCGATAACTCCGCTAGTATTTGATTTTATTCCTCAATTTAGAGGGCAAGTACTGAATGGGGTTCATCATCGGTGAACCCATCCAATTTGGCATTTTGAACAAAATGACAATATAAGTCAACATCACCATCACCAACGTCACAGCTACTTCCAACAGGGATGACTCGCCATCAAAAAGAAACCACTTGACCAAGATGGTATCTACTAAAACAATGAATCCAATACGCCAACCGTTCCATGTAGTCAACAACAATTGAGCAAGACTACCACCAATCAATTGCTGCCCCTTCCAAGCGCCCATTACAAAGTGAACCGCTGTTGAAATGGCTATACCCAAAGCAACCCATTGAATGCCCCATAACGCACCGATCAGGCAGGCAGCAATCATCATCAGGACATAAAACGCCTTAATCCAACTTGCAGCAAACGTTGCATCAATAGCGCGCAACAATGCATCACTCACCCTGTTCAATGTTCTGAAAACCACTGCTACAAATAAAAACTGTAGGATGATTCCCGCTCCTTGGTATTGATTTCCAAGATAAAAAGTCATCAGCCATTCAGCGTGAAGAATCACCCAAATCGATGTAGGAATCACAGCAATGGATAGCACGTTGGTTGTAATCAATACCAATTTTCGCAATCGATCAAGTTCATCTTGCATTTTGGACATTCCACTAAACAAGACATTATCACTCAACTTGGCCATGATGGTAATGGGCAAAGAAACCACATAAGCACTTCTTTCGTACCAACCCGCAAAGTTCATTTGACCAGAAGGCAGCAACAGGGGAACCATTGTTACATCTACCTTGGTAGCCGCATAATTCAGTGCGTTGAACAAAGTACTACCTGTTCCATATCGCAACAACTCCTTAATCCCCTTGCGCGTTCCTTCCCAACCAACACGCACAGGTTCCAAAATCCAGTATCCCAGGGTCATGATAACATTCTGGGAAAAAAGTGCCCATACATAAGCCCAAACACCCCAACCCAAATAGGCCAATGATAATCCAACCACCAAATTTCCCAAAACCACACTCCACATGCTTGCCTTAAAAAAAGACTTAAAAGACATGTGCTTCATCATGAAACTTCGAGGAACAACACCCAAAGCTGAAATAACAAATGCAGTAGAAACAACTTGAGTGATAGGAACCAAATTTGGCATTTGATACAACTGACCAATCCATGGTGCTAAAAACACAAACAACAAAGTGAAAGACAAACCCAACCCTACAGCCGTCCAAAAGGCGCCATTGACATGATCCTGATTGACCGTTTTGCGCTGAATCAAAGCGGGACCAATGCCTACTTGAGAGAAAATCTCAGCAAAACCCATTAAGCTCAAGACAATACCCATCATGGCAAAATCAGCTGGTGCAATCCAACGCGCCATAATAGCGGTGTATACCAATTGAATTACAACCTGCAGCAATACTGTTAAGGTGTTCCATGAAAGTCCAGAAATAATCGCCTTGCGTTCTGACATGTTGCTAAGTTATCATTGCTTGATGAATCGATACGGATAATATTGATTGCCTTTCAACAACATGATGGTGTAAACTCCGGGAGCCAAAGCGGACACATCGTATATCAACTGCGTTCCCCAAAACCTACCTTTATCCAGCAATAACCCTTTGTCATCAAAAATTTCAAATCGCCAAGCAATGTGAATGGAACCCAATTCAATGGTCATCAAGTCAGAAACAGGATTGGGATAAATGAAAGGAGCTTCATCAAGTTTGATTACTTCATCTAAACTGGTCACCCATGAAGTGATTGACCATCCGCGGTGAAAGGCTGCAGATACTGCAACAATTCCATCGAATAACTCATTGGTAAAAAAGAAATCTCCATGGCCATTTGAGGCCACAGCCTCTACCTGATGCAATCCCATACCAAGCACAATCTTCCTTTTATTTCCATTTAAAAAATTCCCATCACTGAAATCAAACAACAAGAGCGCAAAAGGCATTAACAAATTGCTATAACCACACAGAACTACTTTCTGTTTCAAATCATCCCAAGCAGCTCCTGTAATCAAACCTTGAACATTGTATTCTTCACGTTTTTGCGCTACATGCTCCCCCATCTCAATTGGAAGAGCATACCGCTTGGTTTGCATCGAACTCCAACATTTGGAGAAAATAAAAATACTGTCTTGCGTCAACAGAAATGCTTCAGCGTCAAAATCGTTATTGTTCAAGTTGGGAGTCCAATCCGTTTGATCTTCATATCCAAAAGAAATTGTATCCACAACGGACAAATCCCCTGAAGCAAAATTGTTGTAAGGAATAACAAAAAACTTCAGATCAGTCCTGCTTCCCTGATTGTTTCCAATATCGCCAATAACAACAAACTCTTCATTGCACTGTACCTCCTCCCAATCAACATTGTTGAGTACCGACCAATCAATACTATCAATGATTTCACCAGTTAGAGTATCAATAGCATAAAAACTACCATCTGTATCATCATTAAAAGTCCACCATTTCTCATTCCATAAAAACAACCCTGAAGTCTCCTTGACAGCAGCATTTAGCGGTACCGAAAATTCAGGCTGTGCAATTGTGGTTGCGTACAAACAGGAACCATCGTTGGTTACAGCAATAGGATTATAATTATTGGCCTGAACATCCGTACAGCCCGATTGACCCCAGGTTACAATCGGAAGAAGTAGAATGATTAAAACAATCCAATTAGGAAATTTTTGACCAATTGGACTGCAGCGTATTGTTCTCATCTAATTGTTTTTTAACACAAATATTTTCAGGCTGATTAAAACCAGCATCAGCTTCAACCAATTCCATTGCACACTCACGCGCGGCCAATAAAATAGACTGATCCTTGGTGATGTCTGCAATTTTCAATTGCAATACCCCACTCTGTTGCGTTCCTGAAATATCACCAGGTCCTCTCAGTTGCAAATCCACCTCGGCAATTTCAAAACCATCGTTGGTTCGACACATGGTCTCCATTCTCAATTTTGATTCTTGAGACAACTTATCACCAGTAACCAAAATACAATAACTTTGATCTGCACCTCGACCTACTCTGCCCCGCAATTGATGCAATTGGGACAATCCAAAACGCTCTGCACTCTCTATCACCATAACGGATGCATTGGGCACGTTTACACCTACCTCAATAACAGTAGTAGCTACCATGATGTGGGTATTGCCCTTCAAAAAAAGATTCATCTCAAAATCACGATCCTCCGCTTTGGCGCGTCCGTGAACGATACTGATCTGGTACTGTGGTCTTGGAAATCTGCGAACTACACTTTCATAACCTTCCATCAGATTTTTAAAATCCAAAACTTCACTCTCATCAATCAATGGATACACAATGTACACTTGTCTTCCTTTCTTGATTTCCTTTTCCAAAAACCCATCTATTTCTAAACGTCTGGCATCCGTTCTCCAAACCGTTTGAATTGGCTTACGACCTGGAGGCAATTCATCAATGACACTTACATCCAAATCGCCGTAAACGGTCATGGCCAATGTTCTTGGAATCGGCGTTGCTGTCATGACCAAAATATGCGGAGGGATCTTGGCTTTTTCCCATAGTCGCGCGCGCTGTGCTACCCCAAAACGATGCTGCTCGTCAATAATCACTAATCCCAAGTTGTTAAATTGTACAACAGGCTCAATGAGCGCATGAGTACCGACCAACATTGAAATGGACCCATCCAATAATCCTGCATGGATTCTTCTTCGCTCTGCAGCGCGGGTAGATCCAGTCAACAATTCAACCTTCAATCCCAAAGGTTCCAACAATTCACACATCGCCTTGTAATGCTGCAATGTCAAAATCTCTGTAGGCGCCATCAAGCAAGATTGAAAACCATTGTCTACTGCCAATAACATGCTCAAAATGGCCACAATGGTTTTCCCGCTTCCAACATCACCTTGTATCAAGCGATTCATGTGAAAACCTTTGCCAACATCCTGTCTGATTTCCTTCAATACTCGCTTCTGTGCACCTGTTAATTCAAAAGGCAAGTGCTCATCATAGAAGGTATGGAAATAATGGCCCACCTTTTCAAATACCACCCCGCGCTCATCTTTGGTCAATGCCAACTTTTGTGCAGCAACTTTTATCTGCAAGTAAAACAACTCCTCAAATTTCAATCTTCGCACCGCTAATTCCAATGTCTTAGCGTCTGTAGGAAAATGCAATTCTCTGATGGCCTTTTCTCTATCCATCAATTTGTACTTGGATAGAATGGAAACTGGCAGATTCTCTGGAATCACATTGGATGGCATTTCTGCAATCATTTGACGCGTCAATTGCGCAATCCCATTGCTGTTCAATCCTTTCTTGGCAGCCTTCTCAGTTGAGCGATAAACAGGCTTCATGCTGCTTCCAGACATCATCCTTGACTTCTCTACCCACTCCAACTCTGGATGGGCAATGTTGTACTTACCAGAAAATAGCGTAGGCTTTCCATACACCAAGTAGTGTTGTCCGATTTGCAAACTCTTTACAATGTATTGTGCACCTTTGAACCACACCAATTCAATATCCCCACTGGCATCTCTAAAACGTGCAGCCAATCGTTTTGCGCGACCCATACCAAGCTCCTGCCATGACACACATTCCAACAACAATTGCACGGGCTCGTGCTCAGTCTTGATTTGGGATACCGATGTAATTTGAGATTTATCGATATACCGAAAAGGATAGTGAAACAACAAATCACGCCATGTATAGACCCCCAATTCTTCATTGAGCACCTTAGCCCTTGCAGGACCCACACCTTTCAAATACGTAATCTCTTGATGAAGCACATAACGAAGTTAGAACATCCCCGTTTATATTTGTCCTAAACTGCCTGAAATTCTCAACTTTCAGCGGTTAATCACAAATACATGAGAGTTGTTATTCAAAGGAGTTTAAATGCATCGGTCACCATTGATGATACCCTTGTGGCCAGTATTGAAAAAGGAATGGTCATTCTATTGGGAGTTGGCAAAGATGACAACGAAGAGGACATTCAATATTTGATAAAAAAAATCATTGGTCTCAGGATTTTTTCAGATGAAAATGGCAAGATGAATTTGAACGTTCAGGACAGTGGTGGTGGTGTTATCATTATCAGTCAGTTTACTCTTTATGCAGACACTAAAAAGGGCAATAGACCCAGTTTCATGGATAGTGCGCCTCCAGATATGGCTATCCCTCTGTACCAATCATTCGTAGCCGCATTCAAAGAAAACTTCAAAGGAATAGTAGAGACAGGTGAATTTGGGGCAGATATGAAAGTGGCGTTGATCAATGACGGCCCTGTGACCATCATCATCGATTCCAAACAAAGGTGAATTACACCTCCCAGGGTTTACCTGTTCTGAAAACAGTTCCCTTGAAATAAGCAACGGGTTCATTGTTCTGATTGCGAACAACCACCTCATACAACCCAGTCTTGGAAGTCAAATTTTTCTCGATAACCTCAGTAGTCAAAACATCACCTTCCACCACCTTCTTCACATGGCTGATGCTGGTTTCTATACTTACAGATTGAATACCATGACCATTGGAGGCAAAGGCCAAGGCGCTGTCCGCTAAAGAATAGGTTATTCCACCGTGGGCAATGGAAAATCCATTGAGCATATTCTTTGTAACGACCATTCGCAATACAGAAACTCCAGGACCATCTTCTACGCGCTCCATTCCGAGCAGTTGAGAGAATGGATCATTGTTGTACATTAAGTCAACAATCAAGCTAGCCTTTGATTTAGAAGATGGATTCATCAAACTGCAAGTTATACATTTTACGGTATTGACCATTCAAGGCCATCAATTCATCATGACGCCCCATTTCAGCAATCTTTCCTTTGTCCAGCAATACAATTTTATCTGCTTTTTGAATGGTTGACAATCGGTGAGCCACAACAAATGAAGTTCTACCTTGGGTAATCAAATCAGTGGCGTGTTGAATCAAACGTTCAGAGTCACTGTCTACACTGCTGGTGGCCTCGTCTAGAATTAAAATTGAAGGATTGGTGAGATAAGCCCGAACGAAAGCCAATAGTTGTCGTTGACCGGCGCTCAGTACCAAACCTCTTTCCCGAACATCAAAGTCATAGCCCTGTGGTAACTGCATGATAAAATCATGAATACCCACCTTTTGGCAAGCCGCTATTACCTCATCCCGATTGATGCTGTCATCACCCAAGGTTAGATTGTTGTAAATGCTATCACTGAACAAAAAAACATCTTGAGGAACTACCGCTATCTTTTGCCTGAGGAAATCCAATGAAAATTCGTCAATAGATCTTCCATCTAGGAGGATGCTACCGTTCTTCCTCTCGTACAAACGATTGAGCAATTGAACGATCGTCGACTTTCCGCTGCCCGTGTGCCCAACCAATGCGATCATTTGACCAGCGGTTACATCAAGATTAAACTGGCTAATAACCTCTTGTTCTTCGTTGTATGAAAAATCAACATTCACAAAAGCTACATCCCCTTTTAAATGAGGAGTAGGATCAACCAAATCTGTTTGAGACTCATCG
>CAZNVU010000029.1:17090-24054 GCA_964576575.1 uncultured Chryseobacterium sp. | reverse complement strand
CGGGCGAGTTTCGGAGCACAAAACTGTCAACCAGCACTGCACTTGATAGAAGCACAAAGCTCTAAGTTTGCACGTCACCCCGCCTGACGCAAAACCCGTGTTATGGGCAGGTGTTCTATTTTCTGTCGGCATTGTCGTTAATTAGTTTTTTTACTTCTTCAATAGTCAACGGTGTTCTTTGTCTATGTATTATTGAATGGCAGTTTGGGCAAACAGGTCTTAAATCTTTTATCGGGTTAATTTCATAAGTCTGTCCAACCGTTGCAACCTGTGTCAAATGGTGAACGTGAATAAAGTCTTTCCCTATTTGTCCGTAAGTTTTTTCAAAGTTGAAGTCACAAGCAACACAAGTAAAACCGTAATGCTCTAAACACTTTTTCCTTGCAAATGGATTTCGTTCATATTTTGTTACTGAAACTTGGTTTGGTGTTCCTTCTGTGTATATTTTTTGAACTTCGTTGTCAGCAGGAATAAACGGATTATGTCTGATTCTTTGAGTTGTCAAGAAGTCAAACCAAACTGCTTCAAGTTCGTCCACAAGTTCTGATTTAATTGAGTTGCCCGAACCCATAGGTCGCCAATTTTGTTTGGCTAAATTTCCCGTGTTCAAAATGTCAACTGTCAAAATTGGCTCTTTGTCAGGATTGAGAAGAATTTCCATATCAACTTCAACATACAAAGCGTCTTTATTTTCTCCACTCCAATGTCTTTCGTGAAATGGTGTCGAGGTAGCAAAACCGGCTGCCATAATTCCTTTTGGTTCTGTCCCAACTTTTAAAAGAAAAACTCTGTCACCAGGGTGAATTGATTTTGTGTTACCGCAACTCCAACGTGTGGCACATCTACCTGTCAAGTCCACTTGTTCAATGTCTTGTTCAAGTGTCGTCCAAGTCCACTTTTTAGGGTTCCATAAAAATAGATATGTGTTCATTCGTTGTTTTCTGTCGTTTTACACTTGCCCATAACATAATAATACACGCACCTTGTATAACGCAAGTATAACTCCAAATTACTGAAATTCAAGTGAAAAGTATTGCGCTATTTATACTGCGCATTGCGTTTAATCAATAGCGCTATCGAAAAACCTGCTCAGTCAATACACCTCTTTGAACCATCAAAAGACTAAAAAAAAAGCACATCATTTCCGATGTGCTTTCTTTTTTTTGTGGACCCGGCGGGGGTCGAACCCGCGTCCAAACAGGGAACGACTGAGGTTTCTACATGCTTATTCTCCTATTAATTTTCGTGAAGTACATGGCAAAAGACAACCTTGACACTTCCTTATCGAATGTTTTTTAGCCGCTGTCTATTCGCATCAACGTTGGCGATTTCCCTTTGGTGAAGCCCCAGTGCTAACTGCCGGGAACGAGGCCGTTAGCGGGACATGCCTGTCTTATCAATCCTTGATAAGATTAAGCGTAATCACTACCAGTGATTAGGCTGCAAGCGCGTAAGAATTGTTGTCATTTCTGACGGATGATTTGAGATTAAAGAGCTATCCCACCAAATGCTCTGCATGCTTGCTCCGAAATTCTTCCTACTGTCAAATCCAGAAATCGGGCCCATAAATAAAGAACTTCTGCAAAGTTAGGCATTATACTCCTCCTCTTCTCTATTCATTATCTTATTTTAGCAGTATGTCAGCAATTAAAGTGGTTAGGGTTATAGGTGGTCTGGGCAATCAAATGTTCCAAGCATGCTTCTATGAATGGCTCCGCCGTTCCTTCCCAGAGCATCAATCTTTCATCGATTTGCAGTCTTTTGAAAACTACTCCCTGCACAATGGCTATTTGCTCAGCACTATTTTTGGTTATCAAGCCCAGGTGGCCGATCAAAAAATTCTCAAAAAAGTTGGCGAATACCAAAAAGGGTTTCTCTATCGTGCAAAAAGACGTTTTGGTTTAAAAAACAACTTGGTTTGGGAAGAGTCGGAAGATATTCGTTTTCAGTTTCATGATAAGGAAATTATCCATCAAAAGAATCAATACTTGGATGGTTATTGGCAAGCCTTTCCGTATGTTGATTTATTCAAAGAGATTAAGAGTGTGTTTCGCTTTCCTGCCTTGATGGATCAGAAAAATCAAGAGGCTGTTGCGGCCATTGAATCTTCCCCCAATGCGGTCTCCGTTCACGTGCGAAGAGGTGATTATGTCAATCATCCAAAATACAAGGATATCTGTTCCGCGGAGTATTATCTTAAGGCTATTCGATATTTGAGCAATGAATATGGAGAGTTGAAGTGTTTTGTTTTTTCCAATGATATTCCCTGGTGTCAAGAAAATCTTGACCTTCCCAATGCCATTTACGTGGATCACAATTCTGGAGCTGATTCCTACAAGGACATGCAACTCATGGGTTATTGTCAACACCACATTATTGCCAATTCCAGTTTCAGTTGGTGGGGCGCCTATTTGTCTGATAAGAACGGGACTACAATTGCACCTAAAAAGTGGAAAAACAACATGGAGGGTACTCGACAGTTGATTCCTTCCGATTGGATTCAGCTTTGAGTGACTTTGGTTACTGCAATCGGTGGAGCCGCATCCCGACCTTTGCAGAAAATAAAATGTTATGACAACAAAAGAAGCTTTGCTGCACCCTGACGTCAAAATCATTGATGTACGCAGTTTTATGGAATTCCAATCCGGTCACGTTCCAGGTTCCAAGAACATTCCTTTGAATGAGATTCCACAGCATGTGATGGATTTGAAAAATGAAACATGTCCATTGATTTTTTGCTGCGCTTCTGGAAACAGAAGCGGTCAAGCGGTGTACTATTTACAAGAAAATGGAGTAAGCAATGCCATCAATGGCGGAGGATGGATGAGTGTACAATTTGAACTTTCACAATTGCAGAGCATATGAGTTTTTTAAGAAAATTGTTTGGAATGGCCCCCAAGGTGGACCATCGTCAATGGATCAAAGAGGGTGGAGTAGTGATTGATGTGCGCTCTGCGGCGGAGTTCAAATCCGGTCACCCCAAGGGTGCCATTAACATTCCGTTGGATAGAATAAGCGATGTTGCTAAAAAGTACAAAAAGGAGCAAAAGATAATTCTGTGTTGTCGCTCAGGGATGCGAGCAGGAAATGCCAAATCACAATTGAAGGCAATGGGCTTTCAACATTTGGTGAATGTGGGTGCTTGGCAAAATGTGTAACTTTAAAAAAATAAAACAATGTCAACTTTTCAAGAAATAATCAATTCCGATAAACCTGTATTGGTGGATTTTTTTGCCACATGGTGTGGTCCCTGTCAGTACCAAGGCCCCATCTTGCAAGAGGTGGCTTCAGAGATTGGAGATGCGGCGCACATCATTAAAATTGATGTAGATAAAAACCCCAGCGCGGCACAAACCTATGGTGTCAGAAGCGTTCCTACGTTGTTGATTTTTAAGTCGGGGAATGTGGTGTGGAAACAAGCGGGTGTTCAACAAAAAGAGGAACTCACTCGATTGCTCAAGAGTTTTATGTAACATAATGGCAGGTACAAAATAAGAGAGGGGCTAATGCCCCTCCTTTTTACTTTGACAATGAACCATTAATTCTGGTCTAATTCTCAATCATGATTTAATACAACCCAACCTTCTCCTGTTGGATAATGTTACCCTCCATGTCCGAAAATTGAATAAAGTATAAGCCCTTGGCGGGTGCTTCGACACGAATCTCTTGCTCACCATTGATGGACTTGCGCTGTATCAATTTGCCTGAAGCATCCATCAATTGAAGATGTTTGAAATCTTGAGCAATTCCTTTGACAATGATATCGTTGTCTCGAATAACAATTTGAAAGTCAGAATGGGTTGGATCATTTTCAATGGACGTTGGTATGGCTGACCATTCATAAACGCGGATGAAATCAACCTCCATCACTGCAGGAAAAACAGTAGTATTGTCAGGATCTCCCGGCCAATTGCCCCCTACCGCGATATTCATAATGAAAAAGAAAGGCTCGTGAAACTCACTGTATTGTGCAGCACCGATGTTGCGTGTATAGTAAAGAATCCCATCCAAATACCATCGCAATTGATCAGCGTCCCATTCTATGGCGTAGTTATGGAATTGGGTTGGATCTGTTGAAATACTTCCTCCTTGGTATTGGTGACCATTGTTATCCCAATGAATGGTGCCGTGAATTTGCATTTCATTATTGACATGCTCCATGATGTCAATCTCGCCACATCGCGGCCAGCCTACCTCATCAATGTTGCTGCCTAGCATCCAGAAAGCAGGCCATATCCCTTGGCCCATTGGTAATTTTATCCGTGCTTCGATGCGTCCATATTGGACATCATACTTTCCTTTTGTCTGCACTCGCGCTGATGTGTATTCAGCACTCCCAAAATTCTCCTGCTTTGCGATGATAGAGGCTTTACCATTGGCAACAACCAAATTGTTGGTTCCGCTGCGGTAATACTGAAGTTCATTATTCCCCCAACCAGAATTTCCGAAGCCAATTTCATAATTCCAAACTTCTTCGTTCAAGGCATCACCACTGAACTCCTCAGACCAAACCAAGTTCCAGGCCATTTGCGCTTGGAAAGTGGTGTTGGTTACAATGAATAGTAAGGTAATTATTCCTTGATAAATGCGCTGTTCCATGTGCGTTGTTCTTTTTGTAGTATGATATGATAAAGACCAACAGCCAATGCTTGTATGTCCACTGTATTACTCAAATTAATTCCACTTTTCACCAATTGTCCTTGTGCATTGTAAATGGTCATGTTAGCGCCGTTTAATGAGGCGGGCAATTGCAATGATTCTTGGGCTGGATTGGGATAAACTTCAAATGTCGATGTTGACATTTCATCAACTCCAACCACGCATGGTGCGCAACTCTCCCAACAAACTGATGGGACAAAAGTATCTGCTGTTACTGTAATAACACGGTGAAAATTTCCACCCAAGCTCATGGTGCACACATCATCTGTCAATACTTCATTGTCTTGACCTTCATTGATCGTAAAGAAATAATTATATAGACCTGCTTCTAATTGTAAGTCTATTCCATATGTATTATTGACAAAAAGGGGTTGTAATGTATCGCAACTCATACAATAGCCATTGAAATTTCCAACAATCTCGACGCGGTCTGCGTTCAATCCTCCGAGGTCTACTTCAAAATGTACATTGTAGGTCATTGGGGGCATGCAGTTTGAGCACGTTCCCCAACATACGGTGTCCATTACTGTATTGGCACTTAGGTTCAAAACGCGATTGGTAAATTGTCCATTGGTAATGACACAAGGCAATGTAGTAGCTAGATCTTCAGAAATTCCCCATGCGTCAGCAGAGAACTTAAACTCATGTGAACCTGCTGGAATAGCAATGGTTGTCTCCCATACGTTATCTCCATTGGCGTCAGACATTGGATTACAACTTCCGCACCATCCGTTGAAAGTGCCATTGACCTCTGGTGTGGTAAATCCTAAGGTGTTGTTCATGTCCACTACAAATGTGACGTTATAAATTTCTGGTGCAACTTCGCAAGCTTCACAGAAGCCCCAGCATACAACAGGCAATACCATGTCTGATTCGCCTACTACCAATGTGCGGTTGGTAAAACCGAAATTGGTAACAGTACAAGCACTTCCCGGAATCAAACTTTCAGAAATGGTCCAAGCATCAGCAGCAAATTTGAATTCATATGTTCCAGGTGCAAGTGCGATTGTAGCTTCCCAAATGTTATCTCCATTGGTATCAGTCATCGGATTGCAATTGCCGCACCAACCGTTGAAGTTTCCGTTGACCTCAGGCAAGGTAAATCCTGTTTGTTGATTCATGTCAACTTGGAAGGTAACATTGTAGGTTCCTCCGGCTTGACAAGCATCGCAACGACCGTATACATCACTTGTTGTTGAACCTGCATCTATGGTGCGATTGGCATAATTGGCTCCGTCAGTTACCGGTGCACAAGTGGCACCCGCTTGCACATCATCAACCAAGTTCTCTTGAGATGCCCAATTGTCTACCATGTATTTGTATTCTACTGTACCTGTAGGCAACTCTACAACGATATCAAAAATGCCATCTGCATTGTTGTCTGAAAGCGTGTTATAGGTTTCAGCGCCGCACCAGCCGCACCATGGTCCTGTAACGTGCACCGTGCTGAAAGGACCTGCGCAATTCATATCCACTTCAAAGGTGGTGGCGTACAAGCAAGATCCATCATCAGTTGTTGCGCTGGGATTATAATTGGAAGCGGCAACATCTGTACAACCGGCAGTGTTGTATTGACAACTGCCATCATCTGTTGTTGCAGAAGGGTTGTAGTTTAATGCAATAGGATCTGTGCATCCAAACACCTGAGAAACCGCACAATTGTTACAACTTCCGTAACATACGACGGGCAAAATTTCAGTTCCTGTGACAGTTAAAGTACGATTGGTAAATGCACCATCAGTAACGGTACAAGGATCTCCGGCGGTTAATTGTTCTGAACCAGCCCAATTGTCATATGAGAATTTGTACTGGTAAGTTCCTGCTTGCAGTGAGATAGTGATGTCCCAGATGCCATCAGCATTGGCGTCGCTCATGGCTGTGCAGTTGCCACACCACCCATTAAAAGTTCCGTTCAATTCAGGAGTTGTGAAGCCGGTGGCTTCGTTCATATTGACTTGGAATGTTACATCGTAGTAGGGAAGAACGTTGCTGCACGCCTCACAAGCTCCCCAGCATACTGTTGGTTGAGTCTGGGCAGCGCTGCCAACGGTGATGGTTCTATTGGTGTATCCGAAATTAGTTGCAGTGCAAACTGAACCTTGCATTAAATTCTCCTGAATAGCCCAGTTGTCTGCAGCGAACTTGTACTCATAACTGCCCGGTGCTAAATTAATGGTCACTTCCCAGATGTTATCTCCATTGGCATCTGTCATCGGTGTTGTTGCAGGTGCCCATCCATTGAAACTACCAGCCAATTGGACTTGCGTGTATGCTTGAGAAACATTGCTCATGTCAACGCTAAAAG
>CAZNVU010000029.1:0-16990 GCA_964576575.1 uncultured Chryseobacterium sp. | reverse complement strand
GCCAATTGGACTTGCGTGTATGCTTGAGAAACATTGCTCATGTCAACGCTAAAAGTTACAGGGGTAACTGTCGCGCAAGAAGCGCATGCTCCCCAACACACTACTGGCAGCGTTTGAGCAGCACTGCCAACTGTTAGGGATCTATTGGTGTAACCAAAGTTGGTTACTGTGCATGAACTACCAGGAGCTAAATTTTCTTGTTGATTCCAACCATCTGCAGTGAATTTGTATTCGTAATTACCAGGAGCGAGATCAATTGTGATATCCCAAATATTGTCCCCGTTGGCATCGGTCATCGCGGCGCATCCTCCGCACCAGTTATTGAACGTTCCATTGACATTGGCAACAGTGAATCCGTTCACACTGCTCATGTCTACTTGGAAGGTGATGGGATAAGTTTGTGCAACCAAAAAGTTGCAAACAATAACAAAAAACAAAGTAGATAGTTTTTTCATTTTCAGAAATTTGATTTAGCTTAGCCACGAATATACACTAATTGTAATTAATACAAAAAGTAATGGCCTTAAGAAATTCACTTGACCTTTCCAAAACGAGCGTAGAGAAGGATGATATCTATTCGATTCCCATTGATGCATTCTTCAAATCTGCCTTCTCCGTGGATTGTGTCATTTTTGGCTATCATGAAAAAGAACTGAAAGTATTGTTGATCCAACGTGGCACTGACCCTTTTGAAGACTATTGGGCTTTGCCGGGTGATTTGGTATATCCTTACGAAGACTTGGATGCAGCTGCGGCTCGCGTACTCAATGATTTGACAACTTTGCATGAAATTCCAATGCGTCAAGTTCATGCTTTTGGTAAAGTTGATCGCCATCCACTGGGTCGTGTTATTACTGTCGCATATCTGGCCTTGGTAGAAGTACAAGACATCGCGCCATTGGCATCCAACTGGGCCAAGGATGCCAAGTGGCACAGCATCAAGCGCATGCCCAAATTGGCTTTTGACCACAAACAAATTTTGCAGGATTGTCACAAGGCGTTGAAGGAAATCATCGTCTCTGAACCCATTTGGACAACTGTACTTCCCAAGAAATTTACCCTAACACAATTTCAAGAGATGTTTGAAACCATCCTTCAGCGTGAATTTGACAAGGGCAATTTTAGAAAGAAGATCAACGGAGTGAAATTCCTCAAGCAATTGGATGAAGCGCAAACCAATGTGCGTCACCGACCGTCTGCGCTTTATAAGTTTGATCCAAAAATTTTCAAGGCCTATAAGGAAAAGGGCTTTGTGTTTGAGTTTTGAAACAAAACAAATAAAAAAAGGGAGTGATTTTCACTCCCTTTTTCTTTTCGCTTACAAAAATTACTTCCTCACCATCCACTGAGCTGTAACATGTGTCTGAGCTCCGCGTAAAACAACTGTGTAAATGCCCTCTGATAAATTATCTGCGTTTAAGGTGTATTGATTTTGACCTTGAGCAATGACATCATTCAATACCAATTGGCCTTGCGCATTGAAAACCTGAATGTTTTGGTTGATTCCGTTCCAACGGATTGTGGCCTGCGCTGATGAAGGGTTAGGCATAAGGCTAATCACGCTGTTATTGAATTCTTCAACAGATGTGACACAAGCTTCACAACTTCCCCAACAAACGGCATTTAATACAACATTGTCCGTTACATCAATCAAACGATTGGTAAATCCATTTTCAGTAAATGTGCAAGTTGCATCTGGTGTAAACTCTTCTTGACCAGCCCAATTGTCATAAGAGAATTTGTATTGGTGACTGCCAGCCGCCAATGGAATGGTGATGCTCCAAACGTTGTCTCCATCAGGATCGCTTAATGCAGCGCAGTTGCCACACCAGTTGTTGAACCCACCATTGATTTCAGGAGTGGTAAAAGCAAATCCGGCTTGCGACATGTCAACATTGAAAGTTACGTTGTAAGGTCCTGAGCTTTGACCGCATGCCTCACAGCTGCCCCAACATACAGTATCAATGGTCACATCTGCATTGGCACTGATGATGCGATTGGTGAAAGCCCCATCTGTGAAAGTACAGCTGGAACCAGCAACCAAAGCTTCTTGTCCTGTCCAATTGTCAAAGGAGTATTTGTATTGGTAATCTCCTGCTGGTAAGGTTATCGTGGTGGTCCAAACATTGTCTCCGTCTGCATCCGACATAGGATTGCAGTTACCACACCATCCGTTGAAAGTTCCATTGACCTCAGGGGTTGTGAATCCCGATTGGCCATTCATATCCAATTGAAAGGTAATATCTACAATGTTGGGCGCACTGCCGCAGTCGGTGCATGCTCCCCAACAAACCACAGGTAAAACAGCATCTGCTGATACGGTTAATGTGCGGTTGGTGAATCCAAAGTTGGTCACTGTGCAGGGAGATCCTGCCAGCAGCGTTTCTTGACTTCCCCAGTTGTCTGCAGAATATTTGTATTCATAGGTACCGGCAGCCAAGGGAATGGTTAATGTCCAAATGCCATCACCTTCAGGGTCTGTCATTGGAGCGCATGCTCCGCACCAATTGTTGAAAGCACCATTGACCTCAGGTGTTGTGAAACCTGATTGTTGATTCATGTCCACATTGAAGGTGACATTGTAGGTTTGTGACCAAACGGAAACGGTCAATAGAATACAAGCAAAGAGTGTAATTGTTTTTTTCATAAACATCGCTTTTGATTTTTGCTAATTTAGAGTAATTGTCACTTTTACAAAAAGTATTTTTTTAGTTTTCGAAATTTCTTTGTTTATTAGCGACATGCCATTGACCAAGACATTGTTTCATTTGTTGATTTTTGTACTGAGCACCCTCTGCTTGGGGGTGTACGCTCAACCCGCTCATGTGGAGGTGAAAACCAATGAGCAAGGCCATTTCAGCATGTATGTTGATGGTCAACCTTTTTATGTTAAAGGGGCAGGTGGTACTGAGCATTGGGAGGAGGTGGTTGCTGCTGGAGGTAATGCTGTTCGTACCTGGAGCACTGATAATGCCAAAGAATATTTGGACAAGGCGCAGGCGCTGGGTTTGAAAGTGATGATGGGTATGTGGATGCAGCATGAGCGCCATGGTTTTGATTATGACAATGAGGCCAAGGTTAAGGCTCAATTGGAGTCTTTTAGAAAAGTTGTTTTGGAAATCAAAGATCATCCAGCGCTCTTGTTATGGGGAGTTGGAAATGAAGTTGATTTGTTTTACAAGAATACCAAGGTTTGGAAAGCGGTGGAGGATGTCGCTAAGATGATTCATGAATTGGACCCGCACCATCCCACATGTACCGTTACAGCAGGTTTGGACCCGGAGGAGGTTAAGTTGATTAAAAGAGATGCCCCATCTATTGACATATATGGTATTAATACTTACGGCGATTTGGCTGGTGTCCGAAGGAACCTAAAAAGTTATGGATGGACAGGGCCATATCTTATAACAGAATGGGGACCAAATGGTCATTGGGAAGTTGAAAAAACATTTTGGAATGCGCCTTTGGAACAGACCAGTGAGGAAAAAAGGTTATCCTATGAGAGTCGTTACAAAAATGAAATATTGGGAGATCCCCAACAGTGCATGGGTTCATTTGTTTTTTTGTGGGGGCAAAAACAAGAAACAACCAGTACTTGGTATGGTTTGTTTTCAATAGATGGTCGCAAGTCGCCAGCGGTTGATGTGCTGCATGAGCAGTGGTCAGGAACAAAACCAAGTAATTTAGCACCTGTTCTTAAATCGCTCAGACTTCAAGATCAATCATCAACCCCGTATGCCATGATTTACGGAGGTGATAAGGGTCAAGTATTTTTAGATTGGATGGATCCCGAGAAAGACAATTGCCAGGTGATTTGGCGATGGGTACCTGAGAGCCAGGATATCAAGGCGGGTGGTGATGCAGAGGCCGCACCTTTGGCTGTTACCGGAGTCTGGAAATCTCGAAAACACTTTATGGCCAGTTTCAGGGCTCCCATGACTACAGGGGCTTACAGGATTTTTGTTGAAGTTTGGGACAACCACAATCATTATGCATATGCCAACCTTCCTGTTCTGGTAAGAGAGAGACCTAGCGATATGAAACCGGCACATTGGTTGGACATTAAACAATATTCAGATGACAATTGGAAGAATGACTAAGAGGGTGGCATGCTGGACTTTGTTGTTGATACTGGGGTTGTATTCCAGTACAATTTGGGCGCAAGCGGATACTACCCGTGAATACTCAGGGTTAATGCCCAAGTCTGAACCTAAGGCCTTCAAAGGACTTCAGGTCAATGGCTTCTATCGATTTTTTGCTACTTACACACGCTATACTCAGCCTTATCCTTTAAGTTCTGCAATTGGTAATGTTGCTTTGCCTGCCAATTTCTTTATTGGTGATGATGCTCAGTTGCCTAATTTGTTGTTGAATGTGTCGGGAAATTTAAGAGACGGATCTTCATGGGGGTTGGATGTTCAAATGTTTCAATTTCTAAATGGGAAGCAAGGACCATTTTATGGAAGAGCAGTTCCAGATTCATTGCGTCCTGATATTCAGAATCCCCGAGGAGGTATGGCATTGGGTGGGAATTTGGGAACGCTTTTGGGAATGACAATGTATGGCAGTTTTAAGACAAAATGGGGTAGTTGGAATACCCGAATTGGCGGTATTCAGTGGGTTGCGATATCCGATTTAACCATGTCTTCTTTTCGAGGGTACAACCGCTTCATGTTGTTTGAGAGAAATCCTTGGGATCCCATTGGAAAAGACATTGTGCATCGATATGATCAGTATTTCCAACAAGGTTCCATTGACCAAGACAACCGTTGGGGCAATCGTGCTTTTCAAGGCGTGGTGATTGATGGTCAATTGCCAAAGGGTTTTCAAACCATGATCATGGTGGGTAAGACAGAGATGAACGGTGGATTCAGTCGTACTCCAAATTTCTCCTATGGTGGGAAATTGAAGAAGGATTTTTCTTGGGGTTTTCTGGCTGTAAATACCATCAACGCGGTGAACTATACCGATAGCTTGGCTCAAACGAAATTTGGAAGTAATGTTATTACGCAAGAATTTTTGTGGAAAAAGAAAGGTCATATGCTCAAGGGTGAGTGGGGTATTGGTGAGTACTATTCTCCACGACATGACCGTGGATTTGGGGAACTGGCCCAGTTCAAGTATTCCACACCAGAATGGGTCAAGGGTTTGTCTTTTGAAGCAACGTATTATCGAGTTAGTCCCAAAGTGGTGAACAATGCTGCGTTGTATTGGAATACAGCAACAGTGGAATACAGCGTTAACGACATTCCTGCAGGTAGCATAGGTAGTTCAGGTGTTTTGCAGCCCATAGGTTCTTCGCTCACGAGACTGGGTCAGTTTACCAACAATAGGCAGGGTGCCAATCTCAATTTTCAATACGAGATTCCACACTGGCGATTCTCTGGGGGATTGGGTACATCAAAAGAATTGGAACGTACGAGCAATCTTTTGACATTTGGTCATCCAGTTAACCAATTGGTTCGTTCACGTTTGTGGCGTTGGAATTTCCCAGTCAATGTTGGTCCATACAACCGTTACTCCGACATTTACAGGGATACTTACCAAAGTGTGTCTTTGTCCAATGATTCTTCCGGTGTTGTTATTTATGACAAGTATTTTAACAATGCGGAATTGCAGACTAAATTCAGTCATTATCTTTTTGAACGGGAGTTTTATGCCTTTGCCCTGATGCAAGTGGGAACTATTTCCAAATCTTTCTCTCCCATTCCTGTAATGAATGAGGAGGCCTACATTCGCCAGTACAGTTCAGAAGTAGAATGCTATTGGAGATTAAACACTAGGATGTTGTTGAATGTATACTTGGGTTACGAAAGAACACTGGGAAATTACAATACAGACATCAATGAGGATACCCGCCGTCCCTTGAATCAATACGGAAAGAGTATTGGATTGGGAACTGATATTGACTTGGGGCGCAATGCAAGATTGTATTTGCGCAGACGTTGGTTCTCCTTTGTGGACAACAGTTTCCCCTTGGATGATTTGCAAGGAAATGAATGGCAGGTTGAATTAAAAGCATTTTTTTAGTATGAAGCAATATGTAGTTTTAATGTTGTGCTGTTTGGGATATTCCCAGATTTGGGCTCAACCGAGTTCACAAAAGAAAGTCACTTTCTTTGGAGCGGCGCGTGCTCAGTTTTACAGTGATTCCTACGCTCCTTCCATCACGGATACTTTAACTGCTGCCAAGTTGAACAGCGGAAATGTTTTGGCTGACTTGGGCATGAAGGTCCAAGCCAACAAGCAAATGGAGATTTTAGCACAGGTTCGTGTACGCAACGATTATGGTGGATTTTGGGGGTCAGGTGTTAGTTTCGATGTCCGTCAATTGTATGTTCGTGGTCTTGTTGCCAACCGCGTTCGGTATCATTTGGGAGATTTTAATTACAAAATGTCTCCATACACCTTTTGGAACAATGATCAGGAGTTGTTGTCTTTTGCTACTACTGGATTGCAACAGCAGTGGGGCGTTTTGAATTATGATCATTTTTACAACAACGATCACTCATGGCGTCAACAAGGTGCTGCTGCTGATGTCACATTTTTATTTTCAAAATGGTTGGAATCATTGTCATTGAAGACTATGACCTCTCGCATAAGATCTACCGATTTTGTCAACACACCGGATCGTTTGTTTTCTGGCGTGACAGCTGATTTTAAGGTGAACAAACAATGGAGCGCAGATGTTTTGTATACCAATACCTATGATTTGAAGGGAACTTCCAATAATACTACTTTACTTCGCATTCCAGTAGTAACAAGTTCTGTGCAGTATCAGAATGTATTTGGAAATTCTAAATTGTCTTTGAAGGCAGAAAAAGGCTGGTCACACCTGTATCATGATAATCCAGGGATATTGGAACAAAAGAAAGGACAATTTGTTCATGTCAACGGTATCTGGTCAATGGAAAATAAAGGATTGACCATGGATGTATCTTGGAACCGAGTGGATGCCAATTTCAGAAGCCCAGGTGCACAAACCAAACGACTGAATTTTGGAGGCGTACCCTCAACATTTGAACGAGTTGGTAATGATCAAGTTTTGCGTGGACTCAATAGTTTGGATTTGATGCGCGAAAGCAGTTTGTACAACATGCAGTTGCAAACAACACTTATGGATTACCGCATGGAGTACGACAATATCACTCCCTACGGAGTTGCTACTCCCAACCGACAAGGTGTTGATGTGAAATTGAATTATAAAAAGGAGAATAGCCCATTTGATGTATCCTTGATTTACTATCAAGGTCAAGAGACCCGCGGAGAGGGAACACAAGTGGCGCGATCCTTTCAGCGCCAATTATTGCGCGTAGGTTATGAATCTGTACATGATGAAAAATCAGATGATTTTTATGTACGCATTCAATTGCAATACCGCAATGACAATACACGACGCCAGCTCCCGGAGGTATTGCCTCAGGTCGATTGGAACAATCAAGTTCTTTCCTCTTCCTTGGACTTGCATTGGAATAAAAGTTGGGTTACCAATGTAGGATGGCAGGCTGTTCAGTTTGAAGGTAGTGAAGTTCAGTCAGTCAAAGATTTCAACGGTGAAATCATCAACTTTAGACCGTATATTCAAGATGGAAGCGAACAAATGTTGAACCTGGGAATGACGTATCATTTTTCTAAACAGTCTTTTTTGAGCGCGCAGTGGAATAGTTTTCATCGTCAGGATGAGTTGTTTTCTGACACAGATTATAGATGGAAGCAATGGACCTTGTTGTACGTAATGAATTTTTAAGCCATGAAAAAACTTTGGATATTGTTGTTGTGTTTTCCTTTTTGGAATGCTTGTAAAGTGGACCCGGATTTTGATGGTCCAGATTTGAATGATCTGTATGGGCCATTTGCCTTGACTGAAGGCTTGTCAGCATCTCGGGATTCGGTTGATTTTTCCTTAGGTGAGAGCGTATTATTCACAGCCGGATTCTCTAAGCGAGTAGATTGGAGCCTTGATATTAAAGGATTGACTTCCGGAGCGCACAAAAAGCAAAAAGAATTTGGTTCACAGGTTGCATTTGATTGGAAGGGAGAAACAACTTTTTTTCCTATGTTCAGATCAGAATGGTGTGCTGTGGAATTAACCGTACAAAATCAGCCTGATACTTTGCGAGATACAGTATTTATTGTTGCACCAAAAGTCAACAATGGTTTTTTGTTGTCCGATTTTGAAATGGGTTTGAATCCATCATGGCAGAGTTTTGTTCAATCGGGTCAAAATATGAATTTTGGTTTGTTGAATACGGGTGATATTCCGCAAGGGCAGCGGGCGTACAGCATGGGTGGTACTGTTACCTGGGATTGGTTGATTGGTATGATTGATATCCCTGCCTCTGCTTACGGGTTAACCTATTATCCTTTGTCCTCAAATGCAAACAATGTTTACTTTAATATGTTGATGAAAAAGCCTGCAGAGTACGACAATGGCGTTTTGCTGCTGCGTTTTATGGAGGATGACAATGAGGATGGTTCTTTCACCGCTGGGTCGGAGGACATGTATGCCATCGAAATCAAAGGTGGTCCTGATGGTTGGCGTTTGGTTTCATTAAAATACAACGATATTAAATCTTTGGTAAACGGAGTTGAGAGCGCTCCGGATGGCAATGGTATTCATGAGCCAAATAAACTGTTTCAGGTATCCATGCTATTCTTGGCCAATCCTGCAAGTGGATACTCAGAAACAGCCATTGATTATGTGGTGTTCACTGAAGGCAGCCCATTAGCACCATGAGAAACACATTGTACATATTATTTGCAGTTTCAACTTTGGCTTCATGCGTCCAATTAAAGCCCATTGCTTTGTATGAGGAGATGAATGCAGAAGAGCAAACCACTTTTGAGGGGTTCTATGCCACAGAGGTTTGGAGTGAGCAGATGAACGGTGATGTTTGGTTTACCCAAAGCCCTAATTGTATTGCGGTGAAGAATGATGAGGTAGAATCCAATCATTTTTTGCATTTGCAATGGAACAAACAAGCGGGAGATTGTCCTTGGATGGGTTTAGGTATAGGATGGGACAATTGGTCGGGCAAGGATTTGACAGGATTGGAAAAACAGGCGGCTTTACAGTTGGATGTAAAGAGTTTCTCTGGAGATTTGAAAGCCGGATTGCCAGGCGCGTTGGGTTTGGAAGATTTTTCGTGTAATCAATCTTGGGTGGGTCTTTATCCACAGTTTGTTCAAGGGAGTGTCATTGATGCGCAATGGCGGAAAATGGTGATTCCTTTAAGTTTGATATTAAAGCAGAATCCTAGTCTTGATATTTCTGCCATCAAACAAATGATTTTCACATTAGAATCAGAAGGTAATATTGGTATTGATAACATCAAGTGGATAAGGTATGAACAGCAATAAGTCATTTTTTCTTGCGCTTTTATTTCAGCTATTGGCCTGCGTAATTTGGAGTCAATCCAACGGTGCTTTGTGGTCCAATCAGACATGGAAAGATTCCATCGAGATGTGGTTGTCTCAAATGACAATTGAGGAGAAAGCAGGGCAGATGACACAAATCAACTTGGATGTGGTTTGTGAGGGAGAGATTTTCAAATTGGTTGAGCCACATCACATTGAACCCAACAAGTTGCGCAAGGCTATTGTGGATTGGCATGTGGGTTCTGTTTTGAATTGTGGTGGTCACGCTTATACCCGTGATCATTGGCATCAGTTGATTGGTGCTATTCAACAAGAAGTCCAATCCCAATCCAGGTTGAAAATTCCTGTTTTGTATGGAATCGATGCCATACATGGAGCTAATTATGTTTTGGGATCAACGTTGTTCCCGCAACAATTGGGACAAGCCGCTTCATTTGATCCAAGCCTAGTGAGAAGTGCAGCGAGTATTACAGCTTATGAAACAAGAGCGGCAGGAATGCCTTGGAATTTTTCCCCTGTTTTAGACGTGGGACGAAATCCCTTGTGGTCCAGGTTCTTTGAAACTTATGGTGAGGATCCCTATGTATGCAGCACCCTGGGAAGAGCTGCTGTTGAGGGCTATCAAGGTGTTTACGGAAAAGTTGGGATAGATGATGAACATGTAGGAGCATGCATGAAACATTTCTTGGGATATAGTGGTTCACGTACAGGTAAAGACCGCACACCATCTATTTTGTCTGACATTGAGCTTAGAGAAATTTATAGACCTTCATTCCAAGCTGCAATTGATGCAGGTGCCATTTCGGTTATGATTAACAGTGGTGAGGTCAATGGAATACCTGTTCATGCCAATCCCAAAATTTTGGTAGAATTGCTCCGGAATGAAATGGGGTTCAAAGGAATGGCTGTTACCGATTGGGAGGATATCATCAAGTTGGAAAAGAATCACCGTGTTGCCCATGACTTGAAGGAAGCTGTTTATTTGTCAGTTGTTGCAGGTATTGACATGTGTATGGTTCCTAACGATTTTGAATTTACACGTTTGTTGATTGAATTGGTGAAAGAAGGAAAAATATCTCAGGACAGAATCAACGAAAGTGTGAGACGAATCCTGTACATGAAGTATCAATTGGGTATTATGGCCCACCCCATGGGAAAACAAGATTATCCCAACTTTGGATCGGAAGCTTTTCAGAAAACAGCTTTGAAGACCGCGTTGTCTTCAATTACACTTTTGAAGAATGAGAATGATTTGTTTCCATTGAGTAATGGTCAGAGAATTTACGTTGGGGGTCCTGCTGCGGACAATATGGTTATGCTCAATGGCGCTTGGTCTAGAACTTGGCAAGGAGTAGATCCGCAGTGGGATGACAATAGCAAGAATACCATCCTTGAAGCCATCCAAGCTTGGAATGGAAGTCAGACATTTACAGATGCAAGCTGGAAATCTGGATACAATCCAAAGTCTTTGAACAAGAAGGCGATCAAGAAGTCGGATGTTATTTTTCTTTGTCTTGGTGAGATGCCCTCAACAGAAAAACCAGGGGATATCGATGATTTGACTTTGCAAAAAGAGCAAATTGAGTTTGCGAAGATGGTCAAAGAGTTGCACAAGGAAGGTGTGCCAATGGTGCTTGTCTTGGCTGAGAACAGACCACGATTGGTAGCGGAAATTGAACCCTTTTTTGACGCTATATGGATGATGTATCAACCAGGTGAATACGGTGCTGATGCATTGGTCCAATTGATGAGTGGAGAGGTATACCCCTCGGGTCGTTTGCCTTTCACTTATCCCAAGTACCCCAATACATTGTTGACTTATGATCACAAGTACACGGAGACTTTGGATACGCAATTTGCCAACAATGCTTTTCAACCCCAGTGGCCATTTGGTCATGGTCTTTCTTATTCAAAATTTGAATACAAAGATTTGAATGTAGAGAAAATGACCAAAGGTGATGGTACCTGGGAAGTGGTGGTTTCAATGAAAATCAAGAACAACAGTGACCACATGGCGGACGAGGCTACTTTGTTGTATGTTCAAGATGTCGTGGCATCGGTTACCCCGCATGTAAAAAAATTGAAGCGCTTTCAAAAGTTGTCTTATCAACCCAATGAAGAAAAGGAAATCAAGTTTTATTTGGAGAAAAAAGATTTCGAGTTCATAGGTCAAAATGCTCAACCAGTATTTGAACCGGGCGAATTTAGAATCATGGTGGGTGGTCAAGAACTAAATTTATTGTTGCCATGAAAGACAAATTGAAAAGTGGCTATGTCGTATTGTTCATCCTGTTACTCTTTGGATGCAAGCAATCAGACCCCAATGATGTTTTGGGAAGAAAGGGAGATGAGGTGCATTTTGCTGGTCGCATCTGGGATGTTAAATCGAGCAATCAGCCGGTAGGACCAGGCCCAAATTACTTTTCACCATTCTACGATGACGTCTGGGTAGATGATAAAGGCTATTTGCATTTGACCATCGACAAGCACAATGAGATTTGGTATTCTTCCGAGGTAATTTCTCGTGATACGATGGGATATGGTACATATACTTGGGTTGTTCAATGTGATCCGATTAAGTTCGCGGAGAATGTTGTCTTAGGACTCTTCACTTGGGATGATAGTACGTTTTTCACCCAGGCAAACAGTGAATTGGATATTGAATTGTCGAAATGGGGCGATGCCTCAAGTACCACACCATTGACTTATTCAGTTCAACCGGTGAGTTTTGGAGCCTTTTACCCTGAACGAACAAGAGAGATGGACATTGATCCTTCTATTTTGACTGGCGTAACCACGCATCAATTTGAGTGGACACCAAATTTGATATCTTGGAAGAGTTTTAAGGGTAAAGGAACCAATGGGGAGATGATAAGTCAGTGGAGTTTTAATTTGAATCACCCTCCACGCATCAAGTATGAGGGTGGTCAAGCCTCTGCCCCAGTTGTTATACCTGCTCCAGGAAAGCATACCAATACACGAATGAATTTGTGGACTTTGCCTTTTCAATCGGTTGGCCCAATCAATGATTTAAAGCATGAGGTGGTGATTCAGGATTTTGCATATTCACCATCCTAGTGTGTTTCTTTCAGTTACTCGTCAAAACTTCTCTTTTTCTTTGTTTCAAATTCATTTGATTGTGTAATTTTTATTAAAATTCCTTTCAACCTTGTTTTGGTTTTGGTTTCAACTTTTCTTCAAAAAGGATTGTAAGAACCAAGAAGAGTTTTGCAAGGTATTTTTGTTAACGGAGATGATAGAGATATCCTATCATTGGGCATCGCACTTGAGTTATTGTAAAATTTACAAAAATACTTTTTGTTTTATTGACAATAATGTTATTTTAGCTTTAGAAACCAAAACTTATATCTATGAAAAAATACTTAATCACAACTATGCTGATTGCCCTGAGTTCCGTCATGGCGTTGGCATTCAATGTCACCTTTAGGGTGGACATGACCAATGTATCAGGCTTTACCACAGCCAACGTTAACGGGACGTTTAATAATTGGTGTGGTGCATGTGCACCTATGTCAGACGCCAATAATGATAACATTTGGGAGATTACAATTGATTTAGCCCCCGGTACATACGAGTATAAGTTTACCGCAGACGGTTGGAGTCAACAGGAGAATTTGCTACCTGGCTCTTCATGTACTGTAACGACAGGAAACTTTACCAATCGCGTAATTACTGTTTCAGGAGATACTGTGCTTCCAACAGTTTGTTACGGCAACTGTGGAGCATGCACTGCTGTATATCCAGTTACGTTTAAAGTTGATATGGCCAATGTAACGCAGGCTTATACTCAAGTGCAACTGGCTGGTAACTTTAACGGATGGAATCCTCCTTCTAACCCTTTGAGTGATGCCAATAATGATGGTGTTTTTGAAACGACCATCAATTTGGCACCAGGTACTTATGAGTACAAATTTGCTGCAGACAATTGGAATATTCAGGAGAATCTCACACCAGGTTCATCTTGCACAATTACAACAGGAAACTTTACAAATAGAACAATTACTGTAACCAATTCAGGGCAAGTTTTAAATCCAGTTTGTTGGGGTGCTTGTGTTGCATGCAACGCGGTTTTGCCTTCGTACAATGTGACTTTCAAAGTTGACATGTCACAAGCGACTGGTTTTACTACTCCGGAGTTAAATGGTACATTTAATGGTTGGTGCGGAAACTGTACCCAAATGTCAGATGCCAATAATGACGGAATATGGGAAGTTACCGTTTCATTGCAAGCCGGTACTTATGAGTACAAGTTTTCTCATGACAACTGGGGCGGATCTGAGCAATTGACAGAGGGCTCTTCTTGTACTGTTACCAATGGAGGTTTTACGAATCGCTCTATCACTGTTACGGGTAGTACAGTATTAAATCCTGTATGTTATGCTTCTTGTTCTGCTTGTGTCGTTGCTGTTCCAGGTTGTAACAACAATGCTGCAGCCAACTACAACCCTGCTGCAACTGTGAATGATGGTTCATGTCTTTTTGCAACAACTTTTAATGTGGATATGAGTTGTGCAGGTACAGCCTATAATACGGTCCATGTAACAGGTCCGTGGTGTGGTTGGTGCGGAGGTGAGTCTTATAACACCATGACAGATTCCAATAATGATGGAATTTATACTGTTGTAGTTAACCTTCCAGCCGGGAATGTCGAGTACAAATACATGATTAACGGATTCGCAGCTCAAGAAAACTTGATAGATGATATGCAAGGCGGTGCTTCTTGCGCCCCGTTGACAGATTACTGGTCATATGCCAATAGACAAACCACAGCAGGTTCAACCAACAATAATACCTACGGAAGTTGTACAGCTTGTAATGTTCCTGTCCCTGGTTGCACAGATGCAGCAGCAGTTAATTACAGTTCTGTTGCCACCCAAAACAATGGTTCTTGCTTGTACGCTACCACCTTCAACGTTGATATGAGCTGTGCCGGTACAACTTTTAGTTCTGTGCATGTTACAGGTCCATGGTGCGGTTGGTGTGCAGGTGAGTCTTATAATACCATGACAGATTCAAATAATGACGGGATCTACACTGTAGTTGTCAATTTACCTGCTGGTAATGTTGAGTATAAATACATGATCGACAACTTTAATTCACAAGAAAATTTAATCGATGATATGCAAGGCGGAGCAACATGTGCTCCCTTGACCGATTATTGGTCCTATGCTAATCGTCAAACAACAGCTGGTGGAACGAATAATAATGTTTATGGAAGCTGCTCTGCTTGTTGCTTGAATTTAACCTATTATGTTGATGCCGATGGCGATGGACAAGGTGCAGGCAGTGCGCTAGTATTGTGTGCTGTTCCTACTTCAGGATATGCATTGAACAATACGGATTGCAATGATAACAGCGCCTCTATCAATACAAGTTCTACAGAAGTATGTGGAAACGCTATTGATGAGAACTGTGATGGAGTCGTATCGATTTGTGCAGATGATTATCAGGCAGCAACAAATGTATTATCTATCGGTCAGTTTGGAACAGGTGTGCAAACCAGCGTTAATGTGGATTTAGCTTCTGCTACAAACTCTATACAATCTCCTGGATCAGGAAATGATGCTTGGTTTACTTTCACGGCAACGTCTAATGCTGTGCGCATCGCATTAAGAGGTTCTCTTACAGTACAAGATGATAATGACTTAGCATTGTATGAATATTCCGCAAACGCAAACGCGCAATTGATTCCTTTGATTGAGGAGGACGATGTTCATGTTGGTGCAACTGGAAGTGCAACGGATGCAGGTAATGAGGTGTTGTATTTTGATGGATTGGTAACTGGCAGCACTTATGCTATTTGTGTGAAGAATAACAATGATGTACCAGGTGCTTGTGTTTTGACCATTAGTAATTTAAATGCTAGTTCTGCTGATATTGGCCCATACACTGGCTATACCAATAACTACACCTCTACTTGTCAGAATTTCAAAGCAAGGTTCCGTTCTGGGGCAATTGGATATACAGTCAAGAGATGGCCTAGTGCAAACGTTCAAGGTAATCCAGAATGGACATTTACTATAGGAGGAACTGTAAACACAACAGTATGTCAATTGGGCCGTATTGTTGGAGCAAATTTTTCTGGTCAAACACAAACCAAGTTTGTGTCAATAGATGTGACCTACTCTCTACCAGATGCTTTTGGAAATCTTGTTACTGTTACGGCAGTGGCGCAGAACACTTCTTCTTTTACAATGAGCTCAGAAGCACCCTTGAGTGTTCGCGCAGTAGATCAATGTCCAGCATTTAAGAATCCTGTTTTCAACTCAATTGCCACCAATCGTTCTGTTTGCGGTACTTCTCGTTACCAATGGGAATTTACACTGCAGCATCCTACAGTAGGCCTGCCATCTGTTGTAAATGGTAGTCTTGGTGGTTCACGAACTTTGGCCTTGTCCTCTGTAAGTGGAATGACAACCGGTCAGCGCTATGATGTTAGAATTCAGTCAAGGCACGCGGATAACGCAACGGTTTCTGACTTTTCTACCATGTCTTGTGTCAGAACATTAGGCGCTGCAGGTATACCAACAATAGAAGGTGAAGACGATGTTGTAATTGTTAAGGATAATGCATCTGGTATTTATGCTGCTTATCCAAATCCTTTTGATGGTAACAATATCCGCATTGCTTTGTCCAATGTTGAAGGTACAATGGATGTAGTGATTGTTGATGTTACAGGAAAAGTGGTTCATCAGGAGCAAATTGTTTCAGAAGGTGAATTGGTAAAAGATTTATCAATGACTGAAATGCTGCCAACAGGTATGTATCAACTTATTTTCAAGAACAATGGAAACGTCCAGTCCTTGAAATTAATGGTATCCAAATAGGTTTTGTTAGTTTTACTTGGTGCCGAAAGAAGGCCCTCCATTTGGAGGGCCTTTTTTTCTACTTTCGTTGAATGAAAATACACATTTGGTCAGATGTAGCTTGTCCCTTCTGCTATATTGGTAGAGAGCATTTACTCAATGCTTTGAAATTGTCAGGATTAGAAGATGTGCACTTGACTTGGCACAGTTTCCAATTGGATCCATCAATTTCAAAAGATGATGAGGGTGAGAGTATTCTCAATCATTTATCGGTAAAGAAAGGGATTACTCAGAGTCAAGTGGAACAAATGATAGGGGGTGTCACATCAATGGGGAGAGAAGCTGGACTTACTTTGAACTTGACATCAACTCAAGTTTACAACACGCTTCCGTGTCATTTGGTTTTGCAATATGCAAAGTCAAGGGGTTTGGGAGATGCCATGAAGCACAATCTTTTAGAGCGTCATTTTGTAAGAAATCAAAACCTGAGTGAAGTTTCCAATTTGAATCAGGCTTTACAAGAAGTTGGAATAACGGATATGGATGCTTCCTCCATTTTGTCTGATGAACGATGGATGAGGAAGGTAGAGGATGATTTGTACACCGCACAGCATTTCAATATAAGAGGCGTTCCTTTTTTTGTTTTTGATAACAAGTACGCTTTGTCTGGAGCGCAGCCTGTTGATGTTTTTGTGCGTGTGTTGAAACAAACATTGGAGGATAGCAAGTAATGGGATGTAATTTCGTTTGATAATTTTATAATGATGGAAAATTTTCAATGGTTA
>CAZNVU010000028.1:0-24108 GCA_964576575.1 uncultured Chryseobacterium sp. | reverse complement strand
GTTCAAAAAAATACTCCCTATAATTACTTTGATATAATTGAAAGTCCCACAAGTATTGATGTTGGCACATGGTACCAAATAACTGGTATTTATAATCAAAATGAAATTCTTATATACATTAACGGAAGCCTTGTAATTTCAAGTAACTTCAATAATCCTGCTTTTTATCAATGTTCCGACATTCCATTTCAAATAGGTGGATTTAATTACAACACAACATGTGGCGGAAACTACTCTGATCAATTTGTCAATTCAATCATAGATGACATCGCCATTTACAACCGCGCCCTTACCCCTACTGAAATCACTGCGTTGTATACAGGGACCTATAACAACAGCGGAAATGGAAATAATTCATCCTCGGCAACGAGCACCGTCCCTGCGGGCATCAGCTACCAGGCGGTAGCGCGTAATGCCCAAGGAACAGCACTGGCCAACACCGCGGTGCAAGTGAAATTTTCTTTGATCACGGATTCTTTGTCTGGAACAACCGAATATGTGGAAACGCATTCACTCAGCACCAACAGCCTAGGACTTTTTTCAACGGCCTTCGGAACGGGTACTCCAGTAACAAGCACCTGGGCGGGTATCAATTGGACACATTCCAACAAATATCTCAAAGTAGAATTGGATGCGGGTAATGGATTTGTGGATCTTGGAACGCAGCAATTGTTGTCCTCACCTTTTGCTATCCGAGCGCTATCTGCTGCGGTCATCGAGAATGGAGACTTGCCCATTTTTGTTGATAATGCAGCGGCAATTGCAGGTGGATTAACGCTTGGAAAGTTGTATCGTACTGCAACCGGTGATTTGAAAGTGGTTTATTGATACCATTCTTTATGCTCACTGCATGTTCTTGGCGGGCTTTGCGTTTGATGTAATTTTCTTAACGCAAGGAACGCAATGGTTTCGCAGAGGGCGCAATGGATTATTGCAAGTATCCTCCTTGCGTTCTCAGCGCAGTCATTGCGAGCTCTGCGTTTATTGTATTTTTATTTTAACGCTATGGCCGCAAAAATTTTCGCAAGGGGGCAAGGATTTTGCATAAACTTTAAAGATTATTTACCACCCGTCTTACTCCTGTTTTTAATAAAAACGAATTGAAGTTGATTAACAAACCCAATTTGAAGCCACCCAATTTCAGATAGGTTAATGCTTGAGCAAGATGCAAATCATTGAGGCTATCCACACTTTTAATTTCAATTACCACTTTATTGTCAACCAATATATCTATGCGGTAAGCACAATCAATTTGAACATCATCCAAAACAATGGGGATTCCATGCTCTTTCAAGACAAACAAACCTCTCTTTCTCAGAGAGTGATACAAGGCTTCTTGATAAACTCTTTCCAATAATCCTGGACCTAATTTTCTGTGTATCGATATAGATTCTTCTAAAACGATTCGTGAAATTTCATTTTCAGTCATTTTTTTCTACAAAGTTCTAATACGTTGTATCAAAAAACAACCTATAAATTATGCGTATTTATGAATGTAAATATGCACTGGATAAAAACCATGGATGCGACAGATCTTCCCTTTGCGTTCTCTGCGTATACTCTGCGAGCTCTGCGTTTAATTTATTCTTTTAACGCAAGGGGCGCAAAGGTTTCGCAAGGGACGCGGAAATTAACGCAATGGGCGCAATGACAGTGAAGCATAACTATATAAAGATGGCAAAAGTGTTTCTGCTTTGTCTTGTATCTTTACCTCATGTCTGCTGAGTCGATTATCAATCATTTTCAGAACCTTTCTCCAATCAACGAAGAGGATAAGGAGGCTTTGCACAAAGCCATGCAGGAGGAATCTTTTGAAAAAAATGTCATTATCCAACGTCCTGGAAGCAGATGCAAAACGTTGTATTTTGTATCAACAGGTATTGCCCGCATATTTTACCTGAAGGATGGCAATGATGTAACAGAACACTTTGCTTTCAATGGGAATATCATCATCCGGGCAGAAAGCTTATTTACCGAACAAATTACTCAAAAAGGTATCCAAGCATTGACCCACATCGAAATGGTTCGTATTGACGCCAATGACTTGTTTCAACTGTGTGTAATGCATCCCAATATTGAACGACTCTTCCATCAAATAATAATCAAAGAATACCTCAACGCCACCAAGCGCATCGAAAGCTTGCAATTGCTCTCTGCCCAAGAACGTTACAACGAACTGCTTAAAGAAACCGATCTAGTGAGACATATTCCCTTGAAATACATTGCATCGTATCTGGGAATTACCCAAGTTAGCTTAAGCAGAATCAGAGCCAACACCTAATTTTTTATCATTTGTAAAATAGTCTTTGTTAAACCCAGTTGAAGTTTGCCGATGCAAAATCAGCGCAAATGACATCGGTTGAACAAGGATTAAAAAAAAACTGGAAAGCATTTTCATTATTGGTTCTGATCAATGCTTTTGTTGGCGGAATGGCAGGATTAGAAAGAAGCATATTCCCTCAATATGCGGAAAAAATTTTTGGCATCACCTCTCATGCAGCTGTACTTTCTTTTATTCTGGCCTTTGGTCTATCAAAGGCCATTGCCAACTATTTCACCGGCAAATGGGCTCAGCACCTGGGAAGAAAAAAATTATTGCTCTTGGGATGGACCATTGCATTGCCCATACCGTTTATGCTCATCTATACTACAAGTTGGAACGTTGTACTATTGGCCAATATTCTTCTAGGAATAAGTCAAGGCCTAACTTGGAGCAGCACTGTCATCATGAAAATAGATTTGGTCGGCGAAAAGAATCGAGGATTAGCAATGGGACTCAATGAGTTTGCTGGATATGCTGCTGTTGGAATTATGGCTTGGATAAGTGGGTGGGTTGCTTTTGAATGGGGTATTGTTCCTTACCCCTTTTATCTGGGTATTTTAATCTGTGTTGCAGGATGGATACTCACTTGGCTTTGGGTCAAGGATACGGCGATATTTGTGAAAAAAGAGTCCCAACTATCCAAAATTGGGGTTTTAAAAAATCCGTTTTGCAGTGTCACTTGGCGCCACCGAACGCTAAGTGCAGTGAATCAAGCTGGATGGGTAAACAACCTAAACGACGGCATGATGTGGGGCCTGTTTCCCATCTTTCTTTTTGACCTAAAATACAACCTACAAGAAATAGGCTTCCTAGCCGCAGCATATCCCACGGCATGGGGCGTGGGACAATTGTTCACTGGTAAAATGGCTGATCATATTTCAACTAAGAAGATGTTGGTAGGAGGAATGAGCCTTCAAGGTATTGCCATCATTGCACTTACCATGGTGGATGAATTCGCATCAATACTCTCATGCGCCATCTTGTTGGGTGTAGGAACGGCAATGGTCTACCCTACCTTTATTACGGTTATTGCGCAACATAGTCATCCACAACAACGAGCTGAAACTGTTGGCATATTTAGATTGTGGCGTGATTTGGGTTATGTCTTTGGCGCTCTGATTTCTGGTGTCATAGCGGATCACTGGGGTATCTTGCCCGCCATATTTTTCATCGGAGTGATTACTTTGATGTCTGGATGGGTTGTTCAATTGAGAATGAACAATTAAAATCGACGCCCTCTCTAGTTCAAAGGATTTCTGTTGGGCCTTGCCTCAATTATCTATACTTACAAAAGGGAACCACCAACTCCTGCCCTACCTTTAACCAATACATTCCGCTCTTCAGCTTTGAGATATCGGTAAGCTCTGAAGTTTTATTTAACACACCTTTAACCATCGTTCTGCCTTGAACATCCATTATCAAAAAAGATTGACCTACCCATTGAGCATCACCTTTCCAGCGCAGCTGATCTGAACTTGGATTGGGGTACAATGAAAAAGGCAGACCAGTGTTGTTATGTACATCCGCGCCGCACCCCAAGGCGCAGTTCTGAATCAATTCAAATGAGGGTGAGTTGGACACATTGCTTTGAAATGCTTCGCCTTGCGCGCAATTATCTTTCAGGTAAAAATCCAACCAGGGTATTAGATTATTCAAAACTGATGCTTGCTGCTCAGTTGCAGAAATGGTGCCTTGCGGCGAACAAGTACTTTGTCCCAAAGTACAATTAAAATTGAGCGAGGCAAATTGACAATGGTCTCCTCCTACTATTCCAACATAAGATTTGCAAACGCTCACAGAGGCATTGAAAATCGGCATCTGATGATCCGCGGGTGGTGCAACACAATCATTAATTCCCGACAAGATAAGGGTTGGTTTTTGAATATTGCCCGCAGCTGAAATAGCAGATGGGTTGGTCTCTGCAGGTGCCATCGCTGCCAATGCTGTGATATTGGCATTGTAGGTCATTGCCAAAAACGCTGCCCCTCCACCCATCGAGTGACCCATCACTGCACTGGAGTTTCCAATTGCATTATAAAACAACGATGAACCATCACCATTCTCTTCCTGAAGTGCAGTAACCAAAAAAGCCAAGTCTCGGCCAAAATTTTCATGAGATGGAAACAACGATGTTTCAGTTGTGGGCAAAACAACTATGTATCCCTCTGGTACCAATGCTTCCCAATAAATATCATAAACTGAAGCCGGCATGACAAAACCATGTCCCATAACAACGATTGGAAAAATACCAGAGGCCACGGCAACATTGTCACCAGCTGTGTTCGCCGGATAATAAATCTCACACGTTACTACCCTATTATTTCTGCTAACATCAATAAAAGAAGTTTGCTGATGTCCAATGGAAAAATCTTGTGCCGTCATCAGCACAGACGAAAGCATAATCAGTAAGATCAAAAAACCTTTGTTCCTATTCATAATTCAAAATCAATGATTATGGTAAAGATTAAGAAAAAAGAATGAATTTTCTTACCTTCTTTAAAAAGCGTTTCCATTTGGAATCCATATCAATGGTATCTCTTGCCTGGATGGCTTCAATGGCCGTTAGCAACTCTTCTGATTGTTTTACCATCTCCGTGGAATCAACAATCGATTGATTTGTGGTGTCCGCAGTGATTGGTGGAACATAAACTTGAAAAAAATTGTTGTCCATATTGCCCATCCATGGATATTGATTTGGCCATGTGTCATAAATGATGCATCCCCCGCAGGTTAGCCACCCACATGTATTTACCAAATTCAAATATTGAAACCAATTGGGATCCCAAATCAAAATGAAAGGCATAGGCATGGTGTCCTTGTGCAATTCCATCTCAAACACATGGGTACTGTATACCGGATCTGTCTTTAATGGTTCTCGCAAACCCGATTGTGCTTCCCTTTTTGTGGGCATTAAATAAAGTATCATCCCAAATGAAAGAATAATCAAAAGAATATTGCGCAGTAATGAATTCATTGTGGGTAAGACCTACATTCCTGTATAGCGTTGCTTAAGTTTCGTCAACTTAACATTACTTTGCAAACTCAATAGGCTTGAAAAATGAATGTATTGGTAAATCAAATATTGGAGGTAGGTTGCGGACGTTGCAAATGGGGAGGTACTCCGAAATGCAAAGTGCACACTTGGGAAAAGGAATTGCCCGTATTGCGTAACATCATTTTGGAATGTGGACTAAATGAAGAGGTGAAATGGGGAATGCCTTGCTATACGGACAACAACAAAAATGTTTTGATACTAGCCCCGTTTAAAGAATACTGTGCACTCAGTTTTTTCAACGGTGCATTGATTGATGATAGCGCCAACATGCTCACAACCCCTTCGGAGAACACACAAGCAGGAAGGCAAATGCGATTCACCCATGTTAATCAAATCACATCTGCCTCAGATATTATCAAGCAATACATCTTTCAGGCCATTGAAGTAGAAAGACAAGGGTTAAAAGTAGCCACTAAAAAAGTAGAAGAATATCCAATCCCTGATGAGCTAATTGTTGTGTTTAATAGCAATCCGGATTTTAAATTAGCCTTTCATCAACTCACGCCAGGCAGGCAGAAAGCATACCTCCTTCACTTTGCACAACCCAAGCAATCTGCAACAAGAACAAGTAGAATTGAAAAGGCAATGCTAGATATCTTTGCCGGAAAGGGGTTGAATGAAGATTATAGAAACAAAAAAAGGTAGCCTGAACTACCTTTTGTGCGCCCACCTGGGCTCGAACCAGGGACCCACAGATTATGAGTCTGTTGCTCTAACCAACTGAGCTATAAGCGCGGGGGTGCAATATTACGGTTTTTTTTCTCTAAATCAAAAATACGCCTCAATAATCCCACTGATCTTGAAAATATCCGGGGGTACGAATGCCAATCATGATGAACTGCTGACTTTGCAATTGAGGCAAATAATGGGTACGACTCATGACTTCCCCAAAGCACTCCAAGGAATTCTTTAATATTTTTTTCGACACTTGCAGGCGCTGAAACAAGAAGATTCGCTTATCTCCTTGAAAGAAATCATTACCATAAATCTTTGAAGGGTTCCGATAACTCAAGAAAATATCACCACCATCATTTAAGCCCGGGCGATTGAGTCCATAAGCTCCATAATTGCAAGTCAGGATGACGGTCCAATCTTTCTTTTTGAATTGAGCCATATTCACCCACTCAATAAAATTCGAACCCCATGGATGAGCCAAAGGCTGTCCCAATTGTCCCCAAGCTTGCAAAGGACTGGCGTGAGAGTAGGTGAATGGTCTAACTGCATTTACTTCTGAGATGACATCCAACCCTTTGATAATGTCAAATGCCTTTACACCGGCTTGTCCCCCATATTTCAAACCCCACCATCCATTCTTAGCTTTCACTTCTGATAACAACCACTCATCCAATAAAAACTGGAAATAAAACTTGGCCTTTTGCTTGTACACATAGCTCACATTTAGTCCCAAAAGTGAGTTGTCCGCAGAACCTTGGGCATACTCAATGGGGCGCCAAAATGCAATTGGATTTAGATAATGTAAATCAAAGTTTCGTGCAGAAGTGCGATCACTCTTCTGCCATATCACCATCTCATACAATGTAAAAGTCAACTTCTTGGTTGCTTCATAAGTCAACGAATGCATCCCGATATACTTGGTGCGCAAATGATCCCAACCCAGCCCATTGTCCTTCAATTGTGCCCATTGCGCATTGAAACGGAACGGACCTAAGTCACTTACTATTCTGCCATAAGCCATAGGCGCAGCGTTGTGACTGATGACCAAAGATCGATAGCCATCTCCAAAAAACATTTTTCCTCTACCCACCTCCATTGAAACATGGCGGTTGGGATGGTAGGTCAATTTTCCAGTCCAAGTTTGAGTGCGATACAGACCAGCGAAATCACCCAAAGCTTTTCCCCAACCTAGGACGGTGTTGTCATTCAAAAGAGAACCTACCGCATTCTGCGGCAAGTCAGACATCAAATGATAATAGGAAAGTTGCACAGCCAATTTGTTCTTGAACTTGGAATAAAAGTCCAACTGTCCCACGGTCTGATGAAAACCTTGAAAGGTGTTGTTCAACCTGCTCAATCCACTGGACATTGACACACTTGGAATTATCGTAAAACCATTCATTCCAATGCTATCATTTTGGCCCATCATGTAGGATCGATCTAAACCATAAACTTGCGGAAACATTGAGGCATCAGATGAATCGGTCTTTTGAAAGGCAATTCTATATGTCCCATCCAAAGGATTTGCAGGGTGAGAATTATCCCATGATTGTCCTGATATCCAACTTGCAACTAAAAAAAGAAATAGGGTAAAAAAAGTCTTCATGGGTATATCAAATATTTTTCTCTGATGGCTAAATAATCGTTTATTCCTTTCTGCCAACTCGCTCGAATTTGTTCAGCTTTTAATCCCGATGTAAGTTGAATTCTTAACTCTCGTGTCCCTGCTAATTTATCAAAAAACGCGGGACTATTGATCATATCATTTCCCAATTCTGAATATGCATCCAACAAATAACTTAAATTGATTTTGCGAATCGATTGACAATGGGATTTTAAATCCACAAAACCACATTCCTCGTCTTCATGAGGTGGATTCATCGCCTTGCCAATAACATCAACTGGAATAGTTTTAAAATCGAAATTTTTCTTGTTGGGATATCCGTAACAAGTGAATGGATACTCTGTCCCTCTGCCGACACTTACTGAAGTTCCTTCAAACCAGCACAATGAAGGGTATAGCGCGATGGCGCAATCTGAACTTAAATTAGGAGATGGTGGTACTGGAATACTGTACGGTGTAGCATGCGTCCAGTTGGCACAAATAACAACGCCCAAATCCAAATTTTTGGTCTCACCCCAATTCTCTCCCTTGATCATTTTGGCCATTTCTCCCAACGTGCAACCGTGGACAATGGGAATGGGCAAAGCACCCACCATGGAGGACAATTCCAAATCCAACACAGGTCCGTCAACATAGTGTCCATTGGGATTGGGACGATCCAAAACAATCAGTTCTTTATTGTACTTGGCGCATGATTGCATGACGTAGTACAAAGTGGTGAGGTAGGTATAAAACCTCGCGCCTACATCTTGAATATCAAAAATAACGGTCTCGACATCGCTTAAATCTTCAGCAGTAGGCATAGCATGTTTCCCATACAACGAAACGACACGAATACCCGTTTTTTGATCAGTATAGGATTCAAACTTTTCACCGGGCGGAAGATCCCCTCGAAACCCATGTTCAGGGGCGAATACTTTAACCACATTGATATTTAAACTCATCAGCGTATCCACCAAATGTTGGCCCTCTACCATTGCTGTATGATTGGCCACAATCGCCACTTTAGAATTTTGAATCAATGGAATGTATCCAGCTGTAAATGCTGCTCCGACAGAAATTGGAGCAGACTTTGGAACTTGTGCGCTATGCACCGGCTGCTGGGTTCTGCAGGCCGAGATCCAAAAGAAAACGATTAAAAAAGGGATAATCCTCATAATTGTAAATTTCCATTCATTTTCGCATGTCCATTGCAATAAGATGAAAAGATTTCAAGGTTCTGTTTTGAACAATGTTTAGTTTTGTCCTGAATGCAGATTGTTTCCCTAATAGCGCAAAAGATGCGAGGCCAAGATACCAATGGCACTTCTCGCCCCATAGTATGGATTGCACTGGGCGCAATTATTTTGGGAATGGTTACCATGCTAGTCGCTTTGGGAATGGTCAACGGCTTTCAAAAAGAGATCAAATCCAAAATGGTGGGTTTTGGTGGACACCTAAAAATCTTTGCCAATCTGCAAGCCGGCGGTGATGCCCTTTCTCCTTTTGAGCGAATCGACTCAGTTGAACAAAAATTGATGGCACATCCGCTGGTGCAATATATTCAACCCACCGTGCATTTGCCTGGAATCATTGAATCCAAAAAGGAATTACAAGGAATCGTATTAAAAGGAATTGACCCTAAAAACGACACGTTGTTTTTTCAACAAATCATCCAAGAAGGTCGCCAACCCCAATGGAACATTGACGCCAACAATGACACAATCAGAGAGGTGATGATCTCTCGTTATTTACAAAAGGAACTTGATGTTGCATTAAATCAAAAAATCAGCATCTATTTTTTAAATGGAAATGAAGTTCCGCAACAACAAAATTTCACCATCTGCGGTATTTATGAATCCGGACTAGAAGAGTTTGATCATAAAATGGTATTTATTCCGCTTTACCCTTTGCAGAAGTATAGTCGCATGGGTATTAGAGCGTGGATTCAAGCTGATATTACCGATCCTCAATCTGATGCATTACAAGCGCAATTGGTGGCCCAAGTGCAGAGCAACGCCCTCGACTATCAATACTATTGGAAAACTGCTCAAGGCAAATACTATGCGGACACCCTTACCATAGATAACCTCGAGGGAATTGAATTTACCTTTCTTTTGATGGCCATTGAAACTCAAACTGGGCTGAAAGATTCCGTACAAGTTAAGTTGTATAAAAACACAAATCAAGTATGGGAATACACTTATCAATATACTGAATTTCCTGCGGAAAACATGGTGGGAAGCTATGAAGTTGCTTTAAAAGATTTTGATGAATTGCTGCAGGGACAAAATGCGCTTTATGATTTGCTACCTTATCAACTGGGAATAGAAAACGTATTGGAAAGACACCCAGAGATAGTGGCCTGGTTAAACATGTTGGACATCAATGTAATCATCATTATTGTCATGATGATTTTCATTGGAATCATCAATATGACATCTGCACTTCTGATCATCATATTAGAGAAGCAAAATATGATTGGCACGCTGAAAGCACTGGGTATGCCGAATAAAATGCTCGTCAGGATTTTCTTCAGACACGCATTGTATTTAATTACAAAAGGTGTGATTTTAGGAAATGCAATAGGCTTGGGTTTGATGGCGATTCAAAAACAATTCAAATGGATAAAATTGGATCCTGAACAATACTACGTATCCGCAGTGCCCATTGATTTTGATTGGGTCAGCATTGGATTATTGAATATTTTTGTGATATTGGTTTGTGCCTTGGCGATGTTTATACCCGCTTTTTATGTCAACCGTATCTCTCCAATCAAAGCCATAAGATTTAGTTAATTATTGAAATGAAAATTTACAACAATATTTTGGAAACCATTGGTCACACACCCATGGTTAGAATCAATCAAATTACCAAGGACATTCCTGCAACAGTTCTGGCAAAGGTTGAAACTTTTAATCCTGGAAACAGTATCAAGGACAGAATGGCTTTGAAAATGATTGAAGTGGCTGAGCGAGAAGGAAAATTGAAACCTGGTGCTACAATTATTGAAGGAACATCAGGAAATACGGGGATGGGACTGGCCATTGCTGCTATCATGAAAGGTTATAAGTGCATCTTCACAACAACAGATAAGCAAAGCAAGGAGAAAGTTGATGCATTAAAAGCATTTGGTGCAGAGGTCATTGTTTGTCCTACTGATGTAGAACCAGAAGATCCAAGATCCTACTACAGCGTATCATCCAGATTGGAAAAAGAAGTTCCCAATTCTTGGAAGCCCAATCAATATGACAATCCCGCCAATGCCATTGCCCACTATGAGTCCACCGGTCCAGAAATTTGGGAGCAAACGGAAGGAAAGATTACGCACTTGATTGTAGGTGTTGGTACTGGCGGAACAATTTCCGGAACGGGTCGTTATCTTAAAGAACAAAATCCCAATATTCAAATTTTGGGCATTGACACCTATGGTTCTGTTTTCAAAAAATACAAAGAGACCGGAATCTTTGACAAAAATGAAATTTACTCCTACGTCACTGAAGGAATTGGAGAAGACTTTCTCCCCGAAAATGTTGATTTCAATGTCATTGATCATTTTGAAAAAGTTACCGATGAGGATGCGGCAAAAATGACAAGACGCATACCCAGAGAAGAAGGAATATTTGCCGGAAACTCTGCTGGATCAGCTATGGCAGGGCTTGTTCAAATGAAAAACAGATTCAAAGAAGGCGATGTCGTAGTGGTCATATTCCACGACCACGGCACACGCTACTTGGGCAAGATGTTCAACGATGATTGGATGAAAATGAAAGGTTGGTTGTAATCAACCCTTTAATTTCTCACCATTCTTGTAATACGTTCGCTTCAACTCTTTTCCTGTTTTTTCGTCGTAGCGAATTTCTTTTCCGTGCTTTTTTCCGTCTTTGTAATGAGATACCTCTATTAATTTTCCTTTTTCTCCAAACTGTTTTAGCTCCCCATGCAACTGACCATCTTTGTAAGTGCATGTGCGCAAAGTTGCGCCATAAGGATAACGGTAAATCCAATCTCCATCCGGCTTACCTTCTTTGAAATTCCCTTCACTGATGGGTTTACCAGCCGGATTGTACATCACATTCAAACCGTGTAGCTCTCCCGACAAATTGTAAGACTCTGTTTTCTCTGGGATTCCTTTTTCGTTCCAATAAGTCCACGTTCCTGATTTGACATTATCTGTCCAGTTACCCTTGTATTTTGTATACCCGTTGGCGTGATACCCTTCCCATTCCCCATTCATCTTCCCCTTCCTAAAACTTCCTTCATCCATCTTCTTACCATTATCAAAATAGCTAACCCAATGTCCTTCTTCCAAATCATTTTGAAAATGTCCATCGTGCAAAACTTGACCATTCTCAAAGTAAGTTATCCAATAACCATTCTTTTTATTTGCGTGATAACTACCGATTCGCCAAGGTGAACCATCCTTGTAAAAAAATCTCCACTCCCCTTCTCTACCGCCCTTTTCATAGCTCCCTTCCTCTGAAATTTGACCATTGGTGTAATAATAAGTCCACCTTCCATGCTGAGCATCGGCAAGGAAAGAGCCCTCCATCTCTTTCAATCCATTCTGATAAAACCATTTCCAATTTCCATGCTTTCCACCTTGGAGGTGAAGACCACTCAAAATGGTATCGCCATCTGAATCCCATTGGATGATTTCACCGTCCAGAACACCTTCTAAATAACCTATCTCCTCTTTTACATTTCCATTCACATAATGCGACTTCCAAATATCATTTTTTTGTCCTTTGAGATAACTGCCTGATACCTTTACAGAGCCGTTACTGAAATACTCAGCAAACGGTCCATCTAAAATCCCATCCTGATACTGTTGCTTAATGACAACGTGCCCATTCTCTTTGATACATTCAACACCATTGCCATCGTGAACAGCACATACACCGTTTTCACAGATCTCCCAAACCTTGACATGCTCACCTTGATATTCTTCCTTCCTGGTCAACTGTCCCTTTTCATCAAAATTCTCCCATACCCCTATCCTTTGTCCTTTTTCAAACTGACCTTTCTCCAAAACAACACCACTTTTAGAAAGCAATGTATGGGTGCTGTCTTGCTCTCCTAATGTGAAAAACGCTTTGATCATAGGTTGCCCAGAGTCGTAATACTTGATGCTACTTCCGTGCAGTTTCCCCATGAAATACCATGACTCTTCACTCAATTTTCCATTATCATAATATTTCCATAGACTATCTTCCAATCCATTGAAGTAAGTTCCCTTCATGATAACAATTCCTTTTTCATCGGTGGCCTCATAGGGCTGACGAGACTGCGCAATTGAAAACAATGCGCTTCCGAATAAAAACAAAATCAAAAAATTCATTTTCATATTGGCTAATTTAACGTCAACCGAGTGCAAAATATTGGACAAGTCCAAAACCTTTGAACAAGGAAATATGCAAGAAGTTTTGGGTTATCTTGCACCATGCAAAAATTGTCTTTTAAAAACACCTTTTTTTTCCTAGCGGCGGCTGCTGTATGGGTGTCATGTGGATTCTATTTGATACTGCATTCACCCATCAAGGGAGGGCTTAATGAAGAAGGCTATGGAATTAACCCTGGCAGCAGAAAATATTTTGAATTCATGCGTAACCATGATCCGGAATCAGGAGAAATCCCCAATAACTGGAGACAGAAACAGCAAGAGTTTGCTCATCGCATGCCAAGGCGTTCAGACCGTGATTTAGCCTGGGAGCACAGAGGACCATTCAATATCGGTGGTAGAACCCGAGCTATGGCCATCGATGTATTAAATGACAACCACATCATTGCTGGTGGTGTTACCAGTGGAGTTTGGTCCACCAACAATGGAGGAAGCTCATGGACCCATGGAACAGAAGCACAACATATCCACTCTCTTTCTTGTGTTGTGCAGGATACTAGACCCGGCCACGAAAACACTTGGTACTATGGCACAGGAGAAGAGTTCTATGGCGTGGTGAGCGGCACCAGCTTCACCTCTCTGTTTTCTGGAGATGGTATTTTTAAGAGCACCGATAATGGAACAACTTGGCAACCTTTGGTCAGCACACAAAGCGGAACACCGCAAAATGCGCTTCAAAATGGCAGTTATGATTTTGTGTGGCGAATGGCCATCGATCCATCTAACACCGCAGAAGACGAGGTTTACGCTGCTGTTTTTAACGGAATAATTAGAAGCGTAGATGGTGGTAATACTTGGCAGAATGTTTTGGGATTTGGAAATGGGCCATCTGAGTTTACGGATGTATTGGTGACACCTGAGGGAGTGGTTTACGCAACATTCAGTGACAACACTACTAACGGTGGCGGTTTTTTCAGATCTGAAGATGGCATCAATTGGGTTGGCATCAATCCTACGCAACCTGAGATAGCCAACTTAAGAAGAACAGTTATGGCAATGAATCCTCAAAATCACAATGAAATATTTTTCCTAGGTGAGACTTTGAACAACAATCAATATGCATTGGATCACTTTCTTTACAAGTACACCTACATCGATGGCGATGGGACAGCCGGAACTTGGGAAAATCGCTCTGCCAATCTTCCTGATGATGCTTGCACCTTGAATACTGGAATTGAATTTGATTTTGGCACTTTCCGTTCACAATACAGCTATGATTTAACCATTGCCCATCATCCTACAAGCAATGTATTGTTCATTGGAGGAATAAATCTGCATAGAGGGATGGATGGATTCAGCACTGATACCAACGATTGGATTGGTGGGTATCGCTGTAATCCGCAAGCTCCATGGTTTTATGTGTATCCCAATCACCACCCTGATCAACACTTCATGGTGTTCCATCCCACAAACCCAAATGTAATGTATAGTACCAATGATGGGGGAATATACCGAACTGATGATTGCATGGCCGACAGCATTACCTGGGTATCGCTGAACAATGGGTATATCGCAAGTCAGTTTTATACCATAGGATTTGAGCAGGGGCTCAGTAATTCTGATTTCATTATGGGGGGAATGCAAGACAACGGGACATGGATCACCAACTCTGCCGACCCAAATCAACCTTGGAAAGAAGTGCATGCAGATGATGGTGCATTTTGTGCCATACCAGAAGGACGAGATTTTGTTATCTCCACCTCTCAATCAGGCAGAATGATGAAAAAATTAATCGATGATCAAGGCAACTTGCTTGGCAGTGAGCGCATTGATCCGCAGACCTCTCCATCCTATCTTTTCATCAATCCCATGCACTTGGACCCTGTCAATCACCAGGATGTTTTTATTGCCGCCAATAAAGCCATTTGGTATTTGCCCAATGTGCAAGATATACCTGTAACTGGAAACTACCCCACCAAATTGGCAGACAGTTTATGGGTAAGACTTACAACGTCTTCTGTTCCATTGCTGGCAGGTGCAATCAGTTGTTTGGACAAACCAATCAACAACAACAATGTAATCTATTATGGAACCAACCAAGGCAAAGTTTATCGTTTGGACAATTGCTACAGTGATACTCCGACTCGCGTTGATATTTCCGACACACAATTTCCTGCCAATGGATATGTTTCGAGCATCTCAGTGAATGACTACCATCCCAATGAGATATTGATTGGCTTTTCCAACTACAACAAAAAGAGTTTATTCCACAGCACAGACAGTGGTGATACTTGGACTGATGTCAGTGGGAACTTGGAAGAGAATCCCGATGGAACCGGTGCAGGACCTGGCGTGTATGGGGTAGAAATTTACCCCAGTGATCCGCCTCAATACTTTGTTGGAACCAGCGCTGGGTTGTACTCAACAACAAGTTTGGACAGCACAAGCACTATTTGGCAAATGGAAGGTGCCAATACCATTGGTAACGTTATTATCAATCAAATCAACTCCAGACCTTATGATGGATTGTTGATTGTTGGCACCCATGGCAATGGCATATGGACAACACACTTGCAACCAGCCGTTGGCATTGGATACAACGCAGAAGACTGGAAAAAGGATTGGAGAGTTTACCCAACGCAAGTTAGCGATTATCTCAAAGTGGAATCGCCATCGGGTGCTACAGGTAAGACAACTGTCAAATTGTACAATCTCTCTGGTCAACAGATTTTAGAAGAGCAATTCCAAGCTGAGAAAAAATTGCATCAAATCAATACACAACAGCTCGTATCGGGAATGTATTTGTTTGTCATAGAAAACAACGGAAAGAAAACAACAGGAAAAATAATTCATGAGTAACAGCATCATCTCTTCCAATGAGGCTCCCAAGCCGGTTGGAGCTTATCCGCACGCACGACGTGTAGGAAACCTTTTGTTCTTGAGCGGCGTTGGCCCCAGAATAGCTGGATCAGACGCTAACGATAGCGGAGTACCCGGGCTTGAATTGGATAAAAATGGAAACTTCATCGCCTTTGATTTTGAAGCGCAATGTCGAAACGTGTTTGACAACGTTCGAAAGATTCTGGAAACCAGCGGATCCAAATGGGAGAACTTGGTGGATGTCACTGTTTTTTTGGTCAACATGAAGCGTGATTTTCACACATACAATCGACTGTATGCAGAATATTTTAAAGATGCTCAACCATGCAGAACAACTGTCGAAATCAACTCACTTCCGACGCCCATTGCCATCGAATTAAAATGTATTGCCACCATTGAATAATTTTTGGCAAAGGATTTGCGTTAAGTAAAACCATGAAAACGAAAGTGGTTTTATTTGCCCTCGTTATCATGATGACTGGGGGCAGCAGCTGGGCTCAATCAAGTAAGCCGGTAAAAGTGAATATCAAGAACCTTCCCGAATTGGGATTGCGTTCTCAATCCAATAAGGCGTTTAAGCCTGGTGAAAAATTGGTATACCGACTTCACTACGGTATCATAGATGCGGCTATTGCTACCATCAGTGTGGATCCGCAGGTGACCAAAGTGGGCAATAGAGAGGTCTACCACGTCACAGGAGAAGGAAAGACGGTTAGTACATTTGATTATTTTTTCAAGGTCCGAGACAAGTACGAATCCTATATCGACAAGCAAGGGATGTTCCCGCACAAGTTTGTTAGAAACGTGGATGAAGGTGGTTATAAAATACAACAAGAGTACACCTTCTACCCTGCCAAACGGGCCTATAAAAACCAAAAAGGAGAAGGCTACTTGACTCCAGAGTACGTGCAGGATATGATCAGTGCTTTTTACTTTGCCCGAAACATGGACTTTTCAAAGGCCAAAAAAGGAGACATATTCAAGATCACTTGTGTCGTCGACGATGAGATATTCCCATTGAAGATCAAATACATTGGGAAGGACAAAGTTTCTACAGATGCTGGAACCTTCAATGCATTAAAATTTGCGCCTGTTATCCAGAAAGGTCGCATCTTTAAAAAAGAAGAAGACCTTAGCGTTTGGATCAGCGATGATGCAAACAAAATTCCCTTGATGGCCTCTGCCAAAATCATGGTTGGAAGCGTTAAGATGGAGCTTCAATCCTACAGTGGATTGGCCAACACCCCCGCCCGCATTAAATAAAGATTAATCTTTAATTCTACTTAAAAAACTCCCCCGTGGAGTTTTTTTTATTGGTACTTTTGCACGAGTAAAATAAAGAAAATGAAAGCATTAGTAGAAGCTTTTCCGAAGCATTTAGAAGAAGCAATGGGTATTGGACGCTCAGCCAAATTAAACAAGTCCGAAAAATCATTCAACAACATCGTTATCTCTGGATTAGGCGGTAGTGGCATCGGTGGGAAAATCGTTTCTCAATGGGTAGCTGATAGCTGCGCGGTTCCGATTGTTTGCACCAATGATTATGTTTTACCGGGATTTGTCAATGAAAAAACATTGGTAATTATTTCCAGCTACAGCGGAGATACCGAAGAAACAGTAGCCGCAATGGATGAAGCTTTTGCCAAAGGCGCAGAGGTGGCCTGCATCACAAGCGGCGGAAAAATTGGAAAAATTGCTGCAGAAAAAGGATTGAATTGTATCCTGATTCCTGGGGGCAATCCACCCCGTTCTATGTTTGGTTACAGTGCTATTCAGCAATTGTACATGTTGGCCAATTATGGATTCATCACCATGGATTTTGAAACATCCATTACCAATGCCATTGCCAACATGAACAATAACATGGCTGATTTGCGTGCAAACTCTTTGGACATTGCCAAGAAAATAGTAGATAGAATTCCCGTGTTGTATAGTGAAGCGATGTACGAAGGAGTAGCGATTCGTTGGAGACAACAAATCAACGAAAACTCAAAGATGCTTTGCTCACACCATGTGTTCCCTGAAATGAATCACAATGAGTTGGTGGGTTGGACTGGAGGAGACAACCGTGTAGCTGTTGTCATTCTTCGCAACGAGGATGACCACAAGCGCTCTCAAATGCGCATGGAAATCTGTAAAAAATTAATGGGTGAGAAATGTGATACCATCCTTGAAGCATGGAGCAAAGGTTCTAATAGAATAGAGCGTTCATTGTACTTGGTGCATTTGGGTGATTGGATCAGCATTGACTTGGCAGAACTGCGCAATGAAGATGCTACCGCCATTCCTGCAATTATTTTCCTAAAAGGAGAATTGGCCAAAATGCAATAAACATGTCAGAAGAAATATTTCCACTTCCTATATCTTCAAGTCGCGTGGTGCGATTTGAAGATATGGGGAAGCGGGATTACAAAGCGTGCTGGGACTATCAAGAATCCTTGTTTCAGCGCATCGTCGATCGGAAACTCTACAAAAGACTTCATCCTGAAGCTGAAGAAAATTCAGAGAATCATTTGCTGTTTGTAGAGCATCCGCACGTTTACACTTTGGGAAAAAGCGGAGATGAAAAACATTTATTGCTCAGTGAAGAGCAATTGAAAAAGGTGGGGGCATCTTTCTACCCCATCAACCGCGGTGGAGACATTACCTATCATGGACCTGGACAAATTGTTGGCTATCCGATTTTTGATTTAGAACTGTTCTTCACGGACATTCATTTGTACTTGCGTTTTTTAGAAGAGGCCATCATCCTTACCCTTGCAGAGTATGGAATTGTTGCTGGAAGAATAGATGGCTTAACAGGTGTTTGGTTAGATGAAACACACCCCATCAAAGCCAGAAAAATTGCTGCTTTGGGCGTTAAATGCAGCAGATGGGTGACTCTTCATGGCTTTGCATTCAATGTTCATCCAGACATGGAGTACTTTACCAATATAATTCCTTGCGGCATTAGCGACAAGCCGGTGACTTCGATGGAAAAAGAACTGGGATATACACCCAATTTTGAAGAAGTAAAAGAAAAATTAAAAGGACATATCCAACATCTATTTGGCATCACGTTTCAATCATGATGATAGGACTCTCCCTTAAGAATGGTGAATGAGCGGTATAATTGTTCGAGCAAAAACATTCTGATCATTTCATGCGAAAAAGTCATTGCTGAAAAAGACAACTTGGCATTGGCGCGTTCATAAATGGAGTCGTGAAAACCGAATGCTCCGCCTATGATTAGAACGCAAGTCTTGGTTCCTGCATTCATCAATTTTTGAATCTGTTGAGACCACTCGGTAGATGAAAACATTTTGCCCTTCTCGTCCAAAAGCCATACAAAATCCTCCGTTTTGATCTGCTTCAAGAACAATAGCGCTTCCTTTTCCTTGATGAGCTCACGTGACATTCCTTTTGCTGAAACATCAGGAAGAACTACCCACTCGCAGGAAATGTAGTGAGTCAAGCGCTTCTTGTATTCCTCTTCACCAGCAATCAAATAAGGCGCTTTGGTTTTACCAATATTGAGAACTTTGATCTTCAATTACTCCCTTTTGTCGTCTCTGGATTCTTTGATGTTTTGCTTTTGCAAAGGATTCATGCCATACTCGCGAAATCGTTTGCGTTGAACATAAACATCATAGGCGCAAAAAACCGAAGCACGAAAAGAAGACTCATCCGCTTGATTTTTTCCAGCTATATCATATCCCACTCCATGATCTGGCGATGTTCTAACAATGGGCAAGCCGGCAGTATAATTCACACCAGACTGAAAGGCCATGGTCTTGAATGGCGTTAAACCTTGATCGTGGTACATGGCCAATACAGCATCAAATTGATGAAAGGTTCCTGATCCAAAAAATCCATCTGCACCATAAGGACCAAAAACAGCTAAACCTTTCTCGTTCAACTCTCTTACGGCTGGTGTGATGATTTCCTTTTCCTCTGTCCCCAGCAAACCATTGTCTCCTGCATGTGGATTTAATCCCAAAACAGCAATTCGAGGATTGGGAACACCAAAATCCTTGATCAATGCTTCATGCATCATATTGACTTTTTTAACAATTTTTTCTTTTGTGATTTGCCCTGCAACATCCTTGATAGGGACGTGTCCAGTAACCACACCCACACGCAATGAATCAGCCACCAAGAACATAAGCACATCATCTGTGCCGGCCATCTTTGCGAGGTATTCAGTATGACCTATAAACCCGGCTTGATTGCTTTGAACAACATCTTTATTGATAGGAGCTGTGACCAAAACATCAATTGAGCCATTGGCTAAATCTTGTGCCGCAACTTCCAATGACTTCAAGGCCCACTTCCCTGCTTGTGTGTCTGCTTTACCCCACTCAATATTGAAAGGAGTTTCTCTATCAATGTTTACCAAGTTCAATTTTTTGGCTTGCGCATCTTTGGCACTGGCCACTGAAAAATACATGAGATCATCCACTCCCAATCCTTTTTTGGTTTGCTTCACCCACTCTGGATGGGCATACAATATTGGGGTTATGGTTTCGAACAAACGCACATCGGCAAAGGTCTTCAACACCACCTCCATTCCTACTCCGTTGGGATCGCCGCAGCTAATCCCCACTTTTACTCTTTGCTCCATTAAAGTTATTTTTTAGTACAATATTTATCCTTGATGAACTGATACAACATTCTGACACCAACTCCGGTACCACCTTTGGGACGGTATGATTGAGCCGCACCATTCCAAGCCGTGCCCGCGATATCGATGTGAATCCAAGGATACTTGGTGAAGTGCTCCAAGAATTTACCGGCCGATATATGTCCACCATTTCCTCCTCCCAAGTTCTTCATATCGGCCACATCACTTTTCAACTCATCACCAAACTCAGGCCACAAAGGAAACTCGAGTGTGCGCTCCCAGACCTGTTCACCCGCTTTCTGAAGCAAGCGCATATCGGCTTCTGGAGCAGTTCCCATAACGGCAGATGCATAGGTTCCAATGGCTCTGATAGCAGCTCCAGTGAGCGTAGCTAGATCAATCACCAAATCAGGGTTGTATTTCTGTGCATAAACCAAGGCGTCTGCCAATATCAAGCGACCCTCTGCATCCGTATTCATGACTTCGATAGTAGTCCCATCAGAAATGGTTAAAACATCTTGGGGCACAATAGCATTCATGCCAGGGCGATTGTCCGTGGCAGGAACCAAACCTATCACGTGTACAGGTAATTTATTGGCAGCAACTGCATACATGGTTCCAATGACTGCTGCAGCACCACCCATGTCGCATTTCATCTCATCCATTGATCCTGGCGTTGGCTTTAAAGACAATCCTCCAGTATCAAAAACAACACCTTTACCCACTAAAACTAGTGGCTTCTTGTTGCTTGGTTTGGCTGGTTTGTATTCCATTATGGTGAATGTTGGCGGATCAATGGAACCTTTATTAACACCCAACAAACCACCCATTTTCAACGACTCGATTTGCTTCTTGCGCAATACCTTCACAGAAAAGCCGGCTTCCTTTCCTAAACGAACTGCTTCTTTTGATAACTGTTCCGCGGTTAAAAAAGACACCGGCTCGTTGACCAAAGTGCGTGCTGCATGATTGGCATTCACAACACCATACAACTCACGCTGCTTGTCCTCCGTTAAATGTGTATCTTGAATATACATTTGTTCCAATGACAAGGCGCGATCTTTGGCGTTGGTATAATACTTATTGAACTTGTAGTTACCAAGGGCCATTCCTTCTGCAAAAGCATAGCTAATTTTCTCGTCAACTCCTTCACCTTTGACCAGTACAGACTTTTCCTTATTGGCATTGGCAACCCCTTGCACATCATTTCCTTTTCCTCTCCATTTCTCCAAAGTTCGAGCAGACAAATCTCCATTATCAGCGAAATAGAAATACTCCCATCTACCCATATTCTGGATGACTACGCTGTCCTTTTTGTTTTTCCTCTGCTCCAACAAGTGCTGTTGAACATCTTTGTTTAAAGACTTAAATACACTAGATTTATCGTTGTTCCAGAGAACAACCACAAAATTTGTAGTCTCCTGTTTTTGCTTTGCCATATTTCAACTTTTAAATGGGAATTAACGCCATTGTTTTACTCACTAAATTTATGGAACGAATCATTGGTAAGTTCCCGAAATCAATTCATAAAAGAATGTAATCCAAATAACCGGTTAAATTTACACCAATAGGGTTATTACTCAGACATTAATACTAGGAAAAAAAACAGTTGTAGAAAAACCAATGAATACACCCAAGAAATACATCATTCACCTTTTTACAAAAAAACGTGCCTTAATCTCGTTCTTGATTTTTTGCTTTACATATTCACTCAGCCACAATAATTTATTGTCAGTCCATCTTTGTGGATGAAAATTAATCATGACTTGATCGGGAAACTGACCATGAGTGATTGCATCAATCATTTCTGAGGTAGAGTGAAAAACTGGCCATTTACTCTTTGATACAACTTTGTCTCGAACGCTTACTTTGAATCCATCCCACATCCTACCAGTATCAGTTAAGTAGAATACCTTGTCAAAATCTAAATCAAAATAGGGTTCTCCAATAAAGCCATAGTCCCTGTATTGATAATGCTTCCAAATATCCTTGTTGTCATATTTACTCTGCGGACTTCCATGCATGCACAAAGTATCAACCGGTGCAAATCTTCTTAGTTGGCTTACATTACTTTTAAATATCTCAATTGCCACATGTGGGGCACCATTTGCAAAATCCATATCCTCATAATGGTAACCGACTTCATGACCCATGGCTACCATTTTCTGGATTACATCTGGATCAAAACTTCCTTTTACCATTCTAAAATAATAAGTACCCTGAATACCCAATTCATGCTGTATCTCGGCAAAAGCCAGTGAATTCTGATTCCGAGCATCCACATCATGTCGTAACATGACCACCTTGGTTTCTGGTGAAGCAAGAAAATCACGGAACGTTTGAAAGCGATATCCATTTTCTATCAGCTCCGTTAACAATCGACGGTAAATCTTAACTGTAAAGTCCATTACATAGAGAGTAAACAATCTACAATTCGTTTTCCAGCTTTTCCATCCCACAATTCAGGAATTCCACCTTTTTTCCATTGACCAAGCCAAACTCTTTTCATTGCAGGAGCAATCAGTATTGGTTTTGTACCTATCAACTCATTGGTACCAATGGTGCAGGTTTCAGGTCTTTCAGTTGAATCTCTTAGGGTAATACAAGGAATACGCATAACAGTAGTTTCCTCTGTAATTCCGCCTGAATCTGTAACAACAAGCGCACTATTCTGCACTAAAAAATTAAACTCAAGATAGGACAGCGGTGGGCATAAAATCAAATTCTCCCAATCAATTTCCATCTGGTTTAAAACTTTCTGTGTTCTTGGATGCACCGGAAAGTACACTATTCTTCCTTCAGCTCCTTTAACAACCTGGGTAAGAAGTTCCTTCAACAGAATTGGGTTGTCAACATTGGCAGGCCTGTGTAAAGTAAGCACTATAAAACCATTTGACTTTTGATCCGAACCATTAAAAAAAACTGGCGCAAAAAATCTAGCTTGCTGTTTCAAAAGCGTATCAATCATGGTATTTCCCACAAAGAAAATCTTTTCTGATTTAACTCCCTCATTGGTCAAATTCTGACCAGCTTCCTTTGTAGTAGTAAAAAAGTAATCCGCTATAGCATCGGTCACAATTCTATTTATCTCCTCAGGCATGGTGCGATCACCTGATCTAATGCCCGCCTCAACGTGACCCACTGGAATGTTCATTTTTGTGGCTGTTAATGTGCACGCCATGGTTGAAGTGACGTCACCTACAACCAGAACAAAATCAGTAGGTTCTTGAATAAGCAACTGCTCATATGCCATCATTATGCTGGCCGTTTGTTCAGCTTGGGAACCTGATGTGGCGCTTAAGTTAACATCTGGCATTGGTATTTGTAGCTGCTCAAAAAATTGAGTAGACATATTGTGGTCATAGTGTTGTCCAGTATGAACCAATCTATACTCAATATCATTTCCCGCGTTCTTTGCCTCAATAATTGCCTCAATAATTGGCGCAATCTTCATAAAGTTGGGCCTAGCTCCGGCAATCACATCTATTTTCATCTTTTAAAAAGGTTAAAATCAAAATCTGTTTTTATTATCCTACCATTTTGGGTATAATCATAAAGCAATTTCTTAAAAAAAGATGTAACATCTATTTTGTCTTTAAGCATCAATGCCCTTTTCTTTTCCCACTTC
>CAZNVU010000027.1:0-24323 GCA_964576575.1 uncultured Chryseobacterium sp. | reverse complement strand
GAACAGAGGACGACAGCAAGGCTTTGAACTTGACCAAGCTTCGTTACCACAAGATTGTCATCATGTGTGATGCTGACGTGGATGGATCGCACATTGAGACATTGATCTTGACTTTCTTCTTCCGCCACATGAAGGAGTTGATAGAAGGTGGACACATTTACATTGCCACACCTCCTTTGTATTTGGTGAAGAAAGGCAACAAGGCGGAGTATGCATGGAATGAAGAAATGCGTGATAATTTGATAGCAGAAATGAGAGGAGCAGGGCAGGAGAGCAGTGTCAACGTTCAGCGCTACAAGGGTTTGGGAGAGATGAATGCCGAGCAGTTGTGGGAAACAACAATGAACCCAGAGAAGCGCACTTTGCGCAAGGTTACCATCGAGAATGCAGCAGCATGTGACCACGTCTTCTCCATGTTAATGGGTGATGATGTACCGCCACGCCGCGCCTTCATCGAGGCCAACGCCAAGTACGCCAAGATTGACGCATAGACTTAAAAGACAACAAAAGAAAAAGCCCTGCAGAGCGGGGCTTTTTTATTTATTGGTTTATATTTTTATTGCGTTTACATTCTTAGTGCAGGGAGATAAAATGTGACATTAGTGTTTCCACTTGCTTGGAGTGTTAATATAATCAATGTAAAATCTATCTGGTGTAGCCATTTTGAAAAATTGCATCTTATTCAAACTTTCTTCTCCACAGAACTTTTCGAAATCTGAGGTAAAGACTTCACTTTCTGGATAGTTTGTAATTTCAGAAACATAAAATTCATTTTCAATTCTTATTAATTTATCATTTGTACCTTTTCTATAGGTTAGCCTATTGCTAAATACAACTGGGCTATCCTCCTTTGAAAAAGTAATTGTTTTCACTTGTTTTTTTGTAGGATATTTTAACAAGTCACAATTCTTAATCCTAGTTTCACTTATGCTATACTCTTTTATGATTTTGGACGCTTTGGATGGAATACAAATCAACTTTTGTTCTTCGGTGGTTATTGAAGCGCCCCTTGCTGTTGAAATTCCTTGCGAGATTTCTGCTGAAACCCTGTTGGTTTGGGTAAAATTTAAGGAGTTTTGTCCTGTTAATGATTTTGAAGCAGCTAAACCTTGATTTGTTAATATTCCTGTTGAAAGCGAATTAGAATAACTTCTACCCTTGTAATAATCGTAGGCAATTCCGTTCAAAATGAAAAAACTTTCATCCATGAGTAGATATAAATTTTCATTTGACTTATTGTAAAAGTTAAAACCAACGTTACCTCCTCTCTCCCACAGATTGTATGAAATGATACAATTTTCGTCTTCGTAGGTGATGAATTCATTATTGCTACTCATTGAATCAGAAGAATTTGCTTTGTAAATCTGATAAAAGTTGTTGTAAGTAATACAAGAAGATAAGAGAGCTATACAAGAAATGATAGCCATGACATATTTGCTTTTCATTGTTTATTGAAATATTTTAGTTTGGTTTTCAAAAATATAAAAGTTGTAGTATATTTCAAAATGTAAAGTTAATTAAATGATTAGCAATTGTACCTAATCATTTTAGTTTTGGTAACTTGATATAATCTATATTTCATTAATTACTCGCCGCTGATCGGAAAAAGTCCAAGTAGAATCCTATGACAACAAAATCACGGCCCGTCTCGTCATTGATTTTGTAGTCCAATTGACTCAAGTAGCCTACTTGGATTGCGGTGAAAGGTGATGGCTTATATTGGAAGGAAAGTAAAAAACGATTCCGCTCAAAGTAGGGTTCGTTATCTGTAAAAAACAATTCATTGCTCGCACTGATTTGGTAGGGTTTGTAAGTTCCTTTGTCTTTTCCAAATGGAAGGGAAACGCCCATCCTATATCTAAAACGATTGCGGTATCCATTGCTTGTCCAGCGCATCTCAGCCCGGTAACGCTGCTCAATTTTAAATTTACCTATGGACTGAACCAATGTCACCTGCGGCCACACCCTCAACTCGTCGTTGTTTTTTGGTTCAACAAAATTCCCACCATCTCTGTATGTTTGATAGCTTCCTGCACCAAGTGCAAGGCGCATCGCATTGTTCAGTTTGTAATTGACACCTCCCTTGTATTCATAGTAATGAAGGTGATCATAATACTTTAATGATCTCAACTGCGCTTCCCCAAAGAAGCTGAGTTTATTTGTATGGTTGTAATGGATGTTGATGATATTCCAACTTCCCAAATCATTATTCTGCGCATGGTTTGTGAATGAACAGATAGCAGCGATAAACGTCATTATCGCTCGGTTCATTGTTTTTTTCATTGGGAGTTGCTTTTCTTTTCGGACACTGAAACAGATTTCTGCAGAATCATGGAGTTGGGTATGGTGATCAGCTCACCATCATCTGTTTTGAGATGGACAAAGAAGTAGGTTAAATCGGTTACTTCTCCCGAAAAAGGATAGTCTTTGTCAAGTATCTTAAGCGTATCTCCAATTTTAACAGGATGGTTGAAGAACAAAAGTAGACTTGATGTGACATTGGAAAGCAAAGACCATTGCGCAAAAAATGCAATACCCAATGCGGTTAAAATGGTACCTACGAAAACGGCAATCTCGTTTTGTTTTAGTCCCCAGATAGCTGAAAGCAGCACGGTAGCGGTTATGAACGATAGAAGATGTGTGGCCTTGATGATCATTTTTCTTCGTCCACGCTGAAGCAAGGTTTGCTTCAATGAATTGTTCACCAGAACTTTGGTCGTGTAGTGCGTGATGATGTAGCCCACAATCACAGCGATGGATTCAAATATTTGTATTTTGTATATCTCCATTGGGGTTTTTGTAAAAGGTTGTATTACGCAAATGAATTATCCAGAAATGCTCCTATGGTTTGTGCAAAAATCAGTTCCAAACAATAGAAATATTTTCTTTGATTGTGCCAAATATAAATAGAATCGAGCGCATACCATTGTTGTACGGCTTCTGCAGTACCATACAGATGATAGTTTCACTTATTTTAAGTACTCTATTAATATCTCATTTGTTGCTTCGTCTCAAGGAATCATCTGAAGTATAATTTTAGTTTGGGTTGTGCAGGTCGAAATTGGCGTGTGTTGTCCTATCTTTCCCAAATGTGTTTCTCTTCAACCGTTAGTTTTTCTGCAGGCATTGCCCTAACCGCTGTGGGTACTTATACCCTAAAAAAGGCAGAGTCCAATGATGAGCGTCCTTTTGCCGCCATCCCTTTGCTTTTTGGTATTCAACAAATTCTAGAAGGCTTTGTATGGCTCAGCCTTCAAGATAAAATAGGCGGTCCACAAGAGGCTCAAGCCTTTATCTATTTGTTCTTGTTCATAGCCCAAGTGCTCTGGCCCTTTTGGGTTCCTCTTTCCATTATTCAAATGGAGAGAAGAGGTAAAGTCAATGCATTTGAAAGAACGTTGCTTATACTGGGCTTCTCATTGTCATTGTATTTGGGTTATTGTCTTTGGCATTATCCAGTTTCCGCCAGGATTGAAGAACACCACATTTTGTACATCCAACATTACCCCAAAAGTATCGCTTGGTTTTCTGGTATTCTCTACACGGTAGTGACCATTCTTCCACCTTTCTTTTCCAAAATGAAGTACATGTGGACCCTTGGCTCTCTGATATTCGTATCCTATGGCGTTACTGCTTTGTTCTATGAAGGTTTTGTGGTTTCTGTTTGGTGCTTCTTTGCATCCATCATCAGTGTGGCTGTTTGGTTTATCTTACAACAATACCACAAGAATTTAAGTCGTAGTTAGCCGAGGATTGACTGGATTGGATGCTATTTCTATTGTTTTTTAAGGCAACAAAATACAACTTCTTTGGGATTTAATCCAGATCTTAATTGTGAAGGGGTAGGAGTAAATTCTTCCACCTCAAATCCGGCTGATTCAAGTCGTTTGGGATAATCATTGCCGTAAACACGAACATGATCATTTTGTCCAAAATGCTTCTCTCTTTCTTCAGGTGATTGGATTGTCTTATCCTCGTAGGTATTGTCTATTTTTCGGGAAATGGGAACTTGTAGTATGGCACTACCGCCAGGTTTCAGAACACGATGCAACTCCCTCATGGCGATTGAATCATCTTGGATGTGTTCCAAGACATGATTGCAAATGACCCAATCAAAATGCCCTTCCGGAAAGGGTAATGTTGTAATGTCCATATTTTGCACGGAATCATCATATTGATACCCTTCCATGTGCCGATCTCCCTGCACATAACTTTTCGGTAGCTGTTTAGCAATCCATTGAGACAAATTCCATTCTGGAGCAATGTGTAAAATGTTCAGCTGAGTCCATGTTGATTTTGGAATTCTCTCTTGTAGAAAAACATAAACCAATCGCTCTCGGTCATTGCTGCCACAATTTACACAGATGTTTTTTCTTCTTCCTGCGCCAATAATCTCCAATACTTTATTGACCTCAACATCAACACCTGAATAGGCCCAATCTCTGCATCTGTATTGACAAATGGGACATTGGTAGGTTGTGCCCTTGTACAATATAAGTTTCAGTTTTCTCTTCAGATTATTCAACATCGAAAATAATCCTTAAGAAATACTGTCATAGATCTCCCTCATATTTCTCCAGGCACTTTCTTCAGAATAATATGTTTTGAAATGTTCTTGAATGGTTTGAGGAGAGAAATTTTCTTTTTGATCAAATGCTTGTTGCAAAGCTTGGCTCAAGGAGGTGATGTTATCTTTCTCGCAAAGTATGCCTACTGAAGGATTGATTATCGTTTCTGGTCCCCCGCATTTGGTGGATAACACAGGTATACCATAAGCCATGGCTTCAATGCATGTCATTCCAAATGTTTCATAACTAGAAGCAATGACTAAGAAATCACTTTTTTTGAGTTGTTCTATTACAGAGGATCTTGGAATAAAACCAGTGATCGTGACATTGCTTTTTAATTCCAACTTTTCAATCAGTTGATTTGCTTTGTCGAGATAAGGGCCTGATCCGCAAAATGTCAATTGACACTTCTGTCTTTGTGGGATTTGGGAGAATGCTTCTATCAACCTCAAAGTTCCTTTACGATCATCTAAAGTTCCTATACAAATGAAGTTGAATGGTTTTTGATTGGTTTTTTCATCAGCATAGCCTCCATTTTGTAGGAGGTAATTAGGTAAGAAGCCGTCAAATGGTTTAAAGCTTTGTCCATAGTATCGAGATAGTGTTTCTATCTGAACTTTGTACGCAAATCTTCCATGTGCATTTTTAATAAACGCTTGAAAATCTTCCTTAGAAATATAGGGTTGGCAAAAAGTGTTGTACTTTGTTTCAAAATGCTGAGGGCTATATACCGGTGAGTGTTCAAACAGCAAATATGGAATTTTGAATTTTGCCGCAATGAGATTTGTGATGTACGGCATGGAGTGGAAAATGTAATGTTGTTGAAGTAAATCTGGTTTTCCAATTTTGTTCATCAGTGATTTCATGCGAAACACAACCTGCCAAAACATTATTTTTTTTCTGAGTGAGGTGGATAGAAATGGAATATTGTAGAGTGGAATGGAAACGATGTTTTCTCCTCTTTTTGAAGTATAGGTCAAGTGTTTTTTGTACGGGAAAAAGAACTCCAAAATGTTCTTAAATTGAAATATGATTACAGTTGTGGTCACTCCGTTTTCATGAGCCATGTGAACAGCATCTTCCACAAATGGATTGCCTTTGGTTTGATTGCTTGGGTAACCCCAAGACAACACGAATATGCGTTTAGTCATTTTGGTTGATTAACGATTGATGAATTTTCAATTTCTGTTAATTGGTAAGTGGAACATAATTCACCCAGGTTGATTTAGTGTTTCCTATGAAAAGGATGAAACGAATATACGATTGAATTTTAGTTTTTGATTTTTGGGTCTATTTCAAATACAAAACCCGCCGAAGCGGGTTTTAAGTTTTGCAGAAAGATTATTTCTTTTTCTTAGGATCTTTTTTAGGAGCCGGTGCAGGAGCCGGTTGAGGTTCTGGCTCAATCTTAATCGGCATTTCAAGCATTTTCTCCTCAACTACCGGAGTGTGATAGTAGGTCAATTCATCAACAATTTTCTTTCCTCCCATCAATTTCTCCACAACAAACAAGACATAACGGATGTCCACACAGATGGTTCTTTGTAAATCTTTCTCATAAGCAATGTCGCCACTCATGGCTTCCCAGTTGCCGTCAAAGGCCAATCCAATCCAATTGCCATTGGCATCCATCACAGGACTTCCAGAATTACCACCAGTAATGTCCAAATCACCAATAAAACATGTTACCAATTCACCTTTGTCATTGGCATATTGACCAAAATCTTTGTTCTTGATCAATTCCACCAATTTGTCAGGAACAACAAATTCAGGATTGCTGTTGTCCCATTTTTCCAAGATGCCATTGGTGGTAGTGTAGTAATCATAAATCAATGCATCTGCAGCTTTGTAATTTTTGATTTTACCATAAGTCACACGCATTGTACTATTGGCGTCAGGAGCCAATTGACGGGTTTCCATCTTGCGGTAACCGGCCACAAATTCACGGTATCCTTTGTTGAATTTTCCAATTGGATTCTTGGCTCTAATTCCGTCAGCAAACTCAGCTGAGGCCGCAGCAATTTGAATTCCCAAATCTTTATTCAAAGCTTTTTCTGATGGCTCATGCAAGAAGTTTTTCAAGAAAACATCATTCATGACCATACTGGTTTTGAATATCTGTGTAGCCAATTTAGCCGTGTTGTTTTTGTATTTCTTGGCCAATATGGTCGTCATCCATTCAGGATGTTGCGCTGCATCGATATTCTTTCTGAACAAATCCACCAATGCAACAAAAACGGCTTCATCCACTTTTGCATTGTATTCTTTTTTGAATGCTTCATGTCCTGCCAAAATTTCTTTTTCCATTTCAGCACGTTTGGCCTTGTCCATTTCTTTGGCATAGGCAGTCAATGCTCCTTTCAATTCTACGGCATGTCCCATGAACTCTGCTCCACCAGCCAAACACAAACCTGCATAAGTGGATAAAACAACTTGTCCGTCCCACTCGCTGTGGTATTCTTTAATCAATCCCAATGCATTGCCATATTCTTTCTTACGGTCAGCATCGCCCGCATCAACCCAATTGTGAAATTGATTTTCAATTCTCAATTTTTTGGACTTGACATCCAATTTCTTCAATCCTTGTGTTTGTCCAATGTAATATTTCCAAGTGTTCGCAATACTCGCATATTTAGCAGCATACATCAAACGAATGGCAGGATCTTCATCCATGAATTTTTTCCATGTTTCAAGCTTGGTGCCAAAACCATTGATGATGGCAGGATTGCGGCCGTTGATAGCCTGCTCTATACCGAATGAAGTAAGGTAACGACTGGTTCTTCCAGGGTATCCCATGATCATGGCATAATCACCTTCTTTAATTCCCTCAATATTCGTTTTCAAGTGATACTTGGGTTGGTAAGGCTTGTTGTTCACTGAGTAAGGTGCGGGCTCATTTTTCTCATTGGCATAAATACGGATCATGCTAAAATCACCGGTGTGTCTTGGCCACATCCAGTTGTCCGTGTCACCACCAAATTTTCCAACGCTTTCAGGAGGATTACCTACCAATCGGATGTCATTGTAGGTTTGGTAGACAAATAGGTAAAACTCATTGCCATAAAAGAATGATTTGACCTCAGGCTCATACTTGCCATCCATCTTGTTACGACCTGCAATTTCTTTTGATTTGGCTGCAATGGCTTTGTCACGCTCTTGTTCTGTCATCTCTGGTTTAACAACGCTTAATACCTCAGCGGTTACATCCTCAACGCGGATCAAAAAGCTAATGGCGAAATTGGGAATGGGTAATTCTTCTTCAAAAGACTTGGCACAGAATCCATCTTGCAAATAGTTCTTGTCAACTGTAGACAGTGTTTGAATACCATCATAGGCGCAGTGGTGGTTGGTGAAAACCAATCCTTGTGCACTGACAACCTCACCCGTACAACCGCCATAATTCAAGCGGACGATTGCATCTTTCAAGCATGCTTGATTGATGCTGTAAATTTCTTCTTGCGTTAGATTAAGACCCATGTTGGTCATTTCCGCATGTTGAATACGATTCAACAAAGCCACAACCCACATGCCTTCCGTGGCACTGGCCAGCATGGTCAACGATACAGCGATCGTTGTCATCCATAATTTTAATTTATTCATGATTGTTATTCGGATTAATTAAGTTCCATTGTGTATTGGCTATTTCTTGGTCCAACCAGATGGCCAAGTTTTTTAGATTCTGTGGGGTCTGGTAACGGCATTTGACGGTGTACAAGTTGTTCCCTTTGGTGTATCCCATATACATGGACGGTAAGTCAGTTACTTGCGGATTGTCAAAGCTTTTGGGTAATTTGTAAAAGTCTACCGATTGCATCTTATCCTCCAAAGCCTGCAATATGTCAGCAGACCAAGTTGATTTATAATCGCCAATCATGGTGACGTTTTGGCGTCCGTTGTAGTATACTTCACCATCCATTTTCACCACTAATGTGAAAGTAGGGCAGGCGCCAAAGCAAGGTGTCTTTTTGTACAACAAGAGGGTGTCGTGCAAATCGGATGAGGGTTGCAAATAGCGCTCCAGCGCTTTTGGCGAATCTTTCCCTTCATTACTAGGGAGACGACCACTCCGCAAGCACCCCGTTGCCCCTGCAAGAGTCAAAGCGAGTGAAAGAAAAAGAAAGGACTTTTTCATCATTTCAATTTCTTCTTTTGATCTTCCAACTTTTTCTTCTGTGCATTTTGCATCTCCTCCAAGCGTTGTTGGAAGCTGGATTTTTTCACTGGCTTTTTCTTATTATCTTCAATGGAAGCGCGAATAGCATCTTCATCAATGAAATATTTTTTAATGGCCCACATCTGTCCGATAGACATCATGTTGGCAACAAAATAATACATGGTCAAGCCTGATGGCATGCTGTTAAAGAAGAATAGCATCATAAAGGTGAAGATGTTCATCATCACATTCATATTGGGCATACCTGGTTGTGTCATGGCCGGTTGAGAACTCATGTTCATTTTGGTGTACAAGAATGTTGAGGCTGTCATCAATAAGGTAAACAAACTCACATGCGCACCATAGAATGGAATATCAAAAGGAAGGTTGAGGATGCTATCATAAGCTGCCAAATCCTCAGCCCACAAAAAGCTTTTGCCGCGCAAAACAATTTCCGCGGGGAAGAAGCGGAACATGGCGTAGAGCACAGGCATTTGAATCAAGACCGGAATGCAACCTGCAAATGGACTTACCCCCAATTGTTTGTACAAGGCCATCTGCGCCTGTTGCTTTTCCATGGGGTCTTTATTCTCATACTTTTTGTTCAGCTCATCCAATTCAGGCTTGATGGAGCGCATCTTGGCACCGTTCAATAAATTCTTCCAAGTGATGGGGAACAACACCATCTTGATGACCAAGGTGACAATCAAAATGATAATACCAAAGCTGCCAATCCAAGAGGATAAAAACCAAAACAAGGGTCTGACTGCATATTTATTTACCCATCCAATGATCCCCCAACCGTAGTCAATGATGCGGTCAAATTCAGCTACATTTGTGGCATCCAAAAGTCCTTGCTCATTGGGACCAAAGAAAAATTGCAACTGGGCTTGTCCGCTGCTCAAATCCACTGGTAGCTGTGCGTTGAAAATTTTGGTGTGTATGGTGTCATTTTCAGGTGTCATCACGCGCAACAAAGCATTTTCTCCAAAACCGTTGTTGGAGATGACTGCAGCACTGAAATAGTTTTGTTTGAATGCCACCCAGTTTATTTTTTCTTCAATAATCTTTTCATCACCCGCTGTCTCACTCAGGTAGTCGCGGTCCATACCCATTGGGGTGAAGAAGATAGAACTTCTGCTTCTTTCGCTTTGAATTCCCTTTTCATTATGCATCCCAGCTGCCTGCCAGTGCAATTGAAAAGTTCCGGGTGCATTGTCCCATGTGTTGTCAAGGTTGGTTTTCTTGACATCGCATTGAACCAAGTGAGAACCCTTGGCCAAGGAATAGGTAACGGAAAATTGCTTTCCTGTGCTGTCAGCCAAAGTCAAGCTCAATGATTGATTGCCTGCTTTGTCAGTTACAACTTCATTGGCTTTAAATACAAAACGCCAAGATCCTTGTTCTCCTTTCTGTTTGTCTTTCCAAATCCAATTCATTTGGTTTTGAGCAGGATCAAACAATTGAATGTCTTTTTTTCCCCAGTAGGTTTTGTACTCCTCTGATTTCAAGGAAACATCATGAATATTGGCCCCTTTGTGATTAATGACCACCTTTATTTTGTCATTTTCCAAGACGGATTGGCTGGGCTCAGCAAAAACCTGAGCCCCAAATACGCCGTACTTATCTGTAGCATAAGTGGGCAAAATGGTTGGAGTTGCCTGAGCAATGGCGTTATTGCTGTTGATTTTTGGGGCAGTAGTTTGTGCTACCTTAGGCTGATTGGCAGCAGCCAATGCTTGTTGTTCTGCCTCTTCTTGGGCTGTTTTGGCATTGTACCAAGAAACACCAAAAGCCAAGGCCAACATGAGGACCAGACCAATGATGGAGTTTTTATTGAATTCCATTGAATCTTTTAAAATATGAATAGTGCGCAAAAGTCGTAATCTTCTAGCCTTTGAACAACTTTTTTAATCAACTTTGTCACCTCAATGCAAAACATTTCTTCAAGAACCATTTTTATTCGGCTACTGGCCTCGAGCTTGGTAGCTGCGCTTTTGTTTGTATTGTCCCTGCTGTATGGCTCTGCTGGCTGGTCTTGGGAGTTGGAGAACTGGTCATCGGCTATATTTTGGGAGTTGAGATTGCCTCGAAGCCTGATGGCTCTGTTGGCAGGTACAGGACTTGCCTTGGCTGGTTTTTGGATGCAACTGCTATTTAAGAATCCGCTCGCTAGTCCTTCTGTATTAGGAGTGACCAATGGAGCTTCTTTGGGTGTTGCTTTTGTTACCATGGCCGCTCAAAATATTTGGGGATATAATTTCCCTGAACTGACCCTTCTTGCGGCTTTTGCAGGTTCTATGGCGGTTCTATTGATCTTAGCAGTGGTTCGATTGAGGTTAAATAATTTGACTTCATTGCTCATCTTTGGGGTAATGCTGGGACACTTGGCGGGAGCAATGGAGACTATTTTTCAGCGGGCCGCTGCCAGAAATGATTTGCCCAATTTGATTTATTGGTCCATGGGGAGTTTTTCTAAAGTCACTATGATACAGGTGCTTTGGTTGGGTTTGTCTTTGGCTATTGTCATTTTTATCGTTGTCAGAAATCATCGGTCGATCGATATTTTTTCATTGGGTGAGCACATCGCGGTTTCGATGTCTATATCACCCAGTAAGGTATCCAATGTGTTGATCTTTTGCTCTGGTCTGTTGACCGCTGTGATTACCGCTTTCTGTGGTCCCATTGCGTTTATCGGTTTGGCTGCACCTCATTTGGCCAAATTGTGGTGGCCTTACCGCACGCAATTGAAGCTTATCCCGGCTGTTGCCATCACTGGTATGGTCATTGCCTTGTTTTGCGATGTTCTTGCCCGGTTCTTGGATTTGCCCATCAATGCCATTACATCCCTGATTGGCGCGCCATGGGTGATGTGGTGGTTGTATCAAAATAAAACACAGCGTCATGGATAAAGTAATCAAAATACCACCTATTCATCGCAGTGCTTTTGAGGGAGCCATGGAATTTGCTGGCGCGATGATTCAACATGGAGCGTCAGTAGCCATCGCAGGACGCAATGGGGCTGGAAAATCTGTTCTGCTCAAAGCCCTGCTTCAAAAAATGAATGGGAATGTCGGCTGGGTGAGCAATTACCGTGAACCTTTTTTGGACATGCGGGTACAGGAGGTCATTGAAATCGCACAAATGAGCCGCACAAATGAAATGACAGAAAATATCTTGAAAACTTTTTCTCTGGAATCAATTCGTCATCAAGGCGTCAATGTGCTGAGTGATGGAGAGTTTATGCGGTTGATGTTGGCAAGGGTTACTGCCCAAGACCCATATGTATTTTTGATGGATGAGCCAGATGCCCATTTGGATTTTTACTACAAACAAGAATTGAAATCCATCGTTCAGCATTGGCAGAATAAGGGCAAGGTGGTTATTTATTCAACCCATGATGAAAAATGGATAAACAAGGCCAATCAGCTCTGGTGGGTCGAGAATGGGAAAGTTACTTTTGAAGATGCAGCTCAATTTGAATTCCAAAAAATTGGTAATAGATAAAAACAACGGATACGAACAACTATTTTAGAAAAATGAAAAGATTATTGATGAGTATCTCCTTGGTTGCTTTAACAGCATACTCTTGGGGACAGAAAAATGAGAAAACTGTATCTGCCAAAATTGAAGAAGTGGTGGTGTTTACAGCAGGCGCTCAAGTAACGCATGTTGGACAGGTCAATTTAAAGGCAGGTGAAAATATCATCAGGATAAAGGGCCTTCCGGCAAGCTTGGACCCTCAGTCCATTCAAGTGAAGGGTAACAATGCTTATACCATCATGTCTACCAAACATCAGATTGTTTACGGTGACGAGTTAATGTCCCCAAAAGTGAAAGAGTTGAGAGACAGTTTGGAAGAGATGCAGTTTAAGTTGGCGGAGATCCAAATGCAGCGTGATATCATTAACCAAGAACGAACATTATTGGTCAATAATTACTCGATTAAAGGTGCTAATTCTGTTATCACCGCCGAGGACATTACTGAAGTTGCAGATATGGTTAAAGAGCGATTGAAGGTGAATGGCTATAAGGGAATTGAATTAAATGGCAAGGAGTCTAAAGTGCAAGAGACCATTGCAGCCATTCAGAATCGTTTGGCTGTATTGCAGTCCAGTTCCAGCAACAATCCCAGTGTGATTGATTTGGTTTTGATTGCTAAAAATGAAACACGCGGTGAAGTGAAATTTCAGTATTTCGTGGCCAATGCTGGTTGGGTTCCCAGTTATGATTTGCGTGCTGATGACGTGAGTTCACCCATTGACTTTTCTTACAAAGCACGTGTTTATCAAAGTACAGGTTTGGATTGGGAAGATGTGAAATTGACTATCTCAACGGGCAATCCATCTGTGAGCGGTCAATTGCCAGTCCTCAATCCATGGTGGTTAAACATGTATGACCCAGCGGCAGTGCCCTATAAAACCGGAAGAAAAATGAAGGCTGATGCCTATGCCCCATCCGCGGCTCCCGCCATGCAGCGTGAGATGTCACTACAAGATAACGATGGAGCTTCTTACAATGAGTTCAGAACCAGTGCCAGTTATACCCAAGTGAATAACAATGCGGTAAACACGGAATTTTCCATTTCCATTCCTTACGATATTCCTTCTGACAATGATGGTGTAGAAGTGGTGATGCAGCACGATGCAGTAAAGGCAGACTACCGTTATGTGGCTGTTCCCAAACAAGATCCAAGTGCCTATTTGATGGCATTCATGACCAATTGGGCGCAATATGGATTGTTGCCAGGGGAGAGTAATATTTATTTCAGAGGAACTTTTGTTGGTCAAGGTTACATAGACCCTGCTATGGCCAACGATACTTTGATGTTGAATATGGGAAGAGATATGTCGGTTGTGGTAAAGAGAGATATGGTCAAAGATTTTTGTAAAAACGGAACTTGGGCAGGAAAGAAATGGGTGACCAAAGCCTATGAGATTACAGTAAAAAATCAAAAGACAGTCCCCATTAAAATTGAAATTGTAGATCAATTACCCAAAAGCAACAACAGTGAATTGGAGATCGTTACTGAGGAAACCAGCGGCGCCAAGTTGAATGAAGAGACAGGGGAGTTGCGTTGGCTGATGGAGTTGACACCCAATCAAATTGAGAAGAAGACCATCAGATTTACGGTGAAGTACCCAAGGAAAATGATGGTGAATTTATAAATTTTGTCATGTTGTATTAAAAGCCCATTCTTTGAGTGGGCTTTTTCTTTGCATTTTTGTTATAGAATAACAAGGGCTAATTTCAACAATAGGACAACCAACCCTTTTAATATGAAAACGAGCAAAGATTTGTAAAGGACGGGTACGGAAGTTATTCTCGGAATATAGAAGCGCAAATAGCGCATAGCTATTATCATTTGGGTCAGATGGTAATGATCAAAAAGTTGGCAGTTCAGAAGGCTATGGAATAACGCTTTGCGTTAATGATCTTTACTAGAAATGAAAAAGCCCACTCCGTTGAGTGGGCTTTTTTAACCAAACAAACTAAGAAATTATTTACTCACTACGAACTTTACAGTTGAAGTCTCAGAACCATTTGAAACTTTTACATGATACAATCCATTAGAAAGCTCATTGTTGAATTCAATCATTTTGTTGATTGAACCTTCAGCAACGATGTTCTCTTTTTGGATCATTCTGCCTGTGGCATCCAAAATCTCAACGCTCAAGTTACCTTCGAAGTTGGAAACAGCTAACTGAACCATTTCACCATTACTTGGGTTAGGATAAAGAGCGATGCTTGCATTGTTCAACTCCGTCGTAGAGATAGAACCTTCATTCTCCAATGTAGGCATCCCAGCTGCGGCTAATGTGCGCACACAAGCAGGAGTTGCAGTGAAAGCGGTGAAAGAATTGTCAGCATGTCTTGCTCGGATTCTAACATCATGAGTTTGTCCTAAAGCAATTGCAGGAATTGAAGACATTGGTAAAATTCTAGATCCACCAACACCGCCATTAACTGAAGACGCAATTCCAACAGTTGGAAGAACTTGAGTGAACTCCCAATTGTATTGTGCGGCACCACAGATTGAACGGTTAGTAGCCAAAGATGAAGTTAAGAATTTGAATGCGGGACATTGATCAGTGCTGCGCACAGTCAAGGGTGCTTCCGGAGCCATAGTCATCGATCCAACGATGGTGCCATTGGCTGTAATTGGAGTGATATTTCCAAATGCGTCAGGAAGATTGTAATGCGCATTTACTTTGATGAAGTATACCGCATTTGTTGTACCCAAGTTTGGTGGAACAATTCTTCCCAATTGACATACTGTGGAGGCAGTTGTTGCGCTTGCTCCTGGGGGGATAGCGAATGTCCAATCTGGATTTCCTCCATTGTTTGCAGTGGCTTCATTGTTATATCTAAGAACGGTGTAGCCTGATGCTCCAGATCTAAACTTTGCTTTAAAGTTTTGACAAGTACTGTTGTAAATGTTAGTGAAATTGGTATATATGGCAATGTCAGTTTGACTACCTCTCAAGAAGGCAATGCGCATAGAAACAGTTCCTGGATTATTATTGTTGTTACGAACGCACACATAGTAAACACTACCTACAGTTAAGCCATCGTATAACAATGTTTCATTTCCACCATCAGAAGCAGCACCTAAGGCACTTGGTTGAACGGCGTTTTCCGTTGTCAATGGGATCAAAGCTACACCACTTGTAGTGGGTGCATCATATATGCTTAGGTCATTGTCATCAGCGACGGAAGAAGAACCTGTTAATTGGATACGAACAGCATTTGATTGAGCTGTAAAGTTGTACCAAAGGTCAAGACCTGCTCCTGCATTTTCTGGAGTGTCTGTACCATTGGCAAGGTTGATGGAAAGATTAGTTTGCGTTCCTGTATTGAAAGTTCCAATATTCAAAATAGCGGTACTATTTGCTATGCCAGAGGCTCCGCATGAAAGATCCGCCCCAGAACAATCTTCGTCGATGCCGTTACCACAAATTTCTGTAGCACCTGGTTTGATACTCGCGTTAGCGTCATTGCAATCACCTGTGGCAGTTGCAAAACCAGCACCAGGATTAGCGCACAAAGATTGCGCAGCACCTGTACCATAGTTGTCACCATCAGCATCAGTGAAGTAGTTAGTAAAGGTTAAACCATTGTCAATACCTCCAGTACAGTTGTCATCAATACCATTACAAATTTCATTTGCGTTTGGGTTGATAGCTGAATTGGTATCATCACAGTCAGTGTTGTTGGTTACGAAACCTGCACCAGGATTTGAACATGAGTTAGTAGCTGAACCAGCTCCAAATCCGTCACCATCAGCATCAGCATAATAGTCAGCAGATGCAGAAACAGTAGTTGTTATGGCATTACTTGTTGCCGTGCCTGATGCGTCACATCCACCAGCAGTCAATACAACGGTAACAACATCGTTGTTAACCAATGCAGCATTGGTATAAGTTGCAGCATCTGTTCCAACATTGTTTCCGTTTAGTTTCCACTGATAAGAAGGTGTTCCACCGTTCGTTGGAGTGGCTGTAAAAGTTACAGAGGTTCCAGCACAGATGCTATTGTCAGCATCACTAGAGATAATAACAACAGAAGGCGAACCACCTGCTGTTCTTACCAAAGTAGGATGTGTGAATTGATTGGCACCTGGAGTTCCGTGAACATAGTTCTCAGCTACACCCGTAGGACTCAATAACTGAACGTTAAGGTTGAATGTGAAAGTTCCATCCGTAGTGAATTGACCAACCAATACTTTATTGCTTGATGTCGCACCAACGATACCACCCAATGCAGCAATTGATCCATTGTTAATCACAATAGATCCCAATGCATTACCAGCAGTTAATGCGTCAAGTATTGCTCCTCCCATACCAAGTACGTTTGGTGTTACGTATGTTGTTCCTGAAGATGCTAGCATACCGTCTTTACCAGTAGCGCCGGTAATCTGAGATCCAAAGCAACCCCCTAAAGTGTTTCCTAAGATGCCGTTGGTATGAGGGTTGGCAATACTGCCATCAGTATCTTCATCCTTTGGGACACCTACTTTAGTGTTTGCAGTACCACCAGCCGTAATCCATGAATCAATCATTGCAGTGTGTCTGCGCGTGTTTAGAACAGAAGTGGTTGGACTCGTTTGAGCGTCGTAGTTTTCATCATTGTAAAACGAGGTGGTTGTTCCAAAAGTCAAATTTTTTGAGGCGTTTCCAAACATTTGAACAAATTTGTAACCGGCAGCCATGTCAACATAGACACGGTAAGTAACTGCTCCTTCTGTCAATGGAATTGTATATCCCTGGGCAACAGTGTATGCAGCATCTGCAGCGTTGGCTTGGTAGTATCTCTCAACGATGATACCTTCCAATCCTTGGGCTTGTGCTGAAGTAATTCCAGCCATCATACCCAATCCTAAGATGTATTTTTTCAAGTTCATTTTATGAAATTTTTTTATGAAGGGGAGGGTTACCCCTCCCCAATTTTTTTTAGTTACAAGTTGTTCCGAAAGCTGGAGCAAAAATCAAGAAGTCATCAACATCAGTGTCACCGTCGCTGTCCAAATCTGTAGGACAAGCAGAGATACCTTGGATGTGACCCAATACTTGAGAGTAAGTCCAATCAGACAACCAGTTTTGACCTGGGTTTGAAGAGAAAGCACCACGGTATGGAGCAGAGGTAAAGAATCCATCTACTGGAGCTGTTGGGCAACCAGAAACTGACAAAGCTGGATTTGGAATGACATCAGGCTTAACAGTGTAAGCATTGGTAGTTGTATTTAAAGTAAACGCATAGCTGAATCCAGGAAGCGTGTTACCAGTTACCAATTCATTCATGTCAGTAGTGTTGAATTGAGTGTAATCCGCAGTTCCAGAAGCAATAACGGTAGCTCCCAAAGAACCTTGAGTCAAAGGATTGGTGATGCCAACGAATGTGTTACACTTGATTTTCAATGATTGAGTACCGTTACCATTTGAAGCAGAAGCTGGACCTGCGATGTTGCTCCAGTTGTGCCATGACTCACCACCAGCAGCAAATGAGCGGTTAGATCCTAAGCTTTTGATAAGGTTCAAACCACTCTTGAAATTGGCAAATACTGAATTATAGATTTCTCCTTCTGTTAATTCTTTCGCATTGATTGCAGACAATGATGTATTGTCAACTGTTGGAGTGCTTTTTCCGTTTCCAATGATGGTTGCATTGTATATCACAGGGTGAGTGCGTGGCAAGTTGTTAGATCTTTGATCGTCAGAATCAATCTCAAAACCATTGTCATTGTCCGGACTTGAAGTAGCATCTGACTTCATCCCAAACAAGAACTGAGCTTTACCTGTCCAGCCCAAGTCAAAGTCAAACATATCATCATTACCGAAGATGGTTGTGCAGTATTTAATGTTTACAGTTCCACCAAAGATTTCGATATTGTCATCTGCGTTGGCAACGATTTCGATGTGCTCAATTGTAGTACCGCGACCAACAGAAGCCAAGGTCAAACCGTTCATCTCTCCACCTACCGTTAAGATGGCACCTGCATGGCGAATAGAAACATAGCGCATGATACCTGAATTGTCTTCATCGTTGAAGGTTTCACCCTGCGATAAGTTCGCACCAAATTGGTCTTGAATGTTGGTAGTTTGGAAACCTTCCAAAGTACCCAAGCCATCAGCGAAGGCCAATCTTCCATTGGCTGCTCCAACTACGAATGGACCATTAGCGGCCAATGTCAAGTTGTTGGTAGCTCTACCATTTATGGCAACACCGCCCCACTTACCTATGTTAGAAATTGGATAAGTACCATCCATAGGATCAGCCTGAGCAGTGAAAACAATTGGACAAGATTCTGTACCGTTTGCAATGATTTTACCGCCACGAGAAATCACCAAAGCAGTTGCCTCAGCTGGAGTTGCATTAAGAGCTCCTTTGATCACAGTTCCGGGTTCAATGGTGATTGTTTGACCGTTTGGAATGTAGATTTTCTTGTCCAAAATGTATGTGTTTTGACAAGTGAAAGTTGCTCCAGCAGTCATGTCACCTCCAAATGTTCCACTCACGGCAACATATCCAGGCATGGATGAGACAACAACTTCTGGGCGGGAGGCTACTGGAGGACATCCACATTCAGCTCCCAAGTTTGATTGTGCAACTGAGGCAGTTGCTACAAATGACAAAGCCATCGCGATGACTTTATTCAAATTGTTTAATTTTTTCATTTTTTTTTGGTTAAATAGATTGACGCAAATCTGAAGCTTCAATGATCATTCAGAATAAAAGTGTCTTTACCTTTCTATTAAGCAATTAATCCGTTTCTCTCCATATTGTTAAGCGTTTGTTGACGCAATGGGATAAAAAAAAACACTGACTTAACATCAGTGTTTTGCGGTAAAGGTTAAGATTACTTTTTCTTGCTACAAGAATTTTATCCCAAAGCGCAATCCTAAGTTTAGATAACCAAACTGGCTACTTTCACTTGTTACGAGGTTGTTATAGTTTTGTCCAACAAGACCAATAGAAAGGACATGATTGTTATCGGGTTGAAATTCTTTGGAAATGTTGAATAGATATCCCCATCCTTTTAAGTTTGATTTTTCTGAAGATGATTGCCTTTGATTATTGTTGAGCAGCTGATAAGAAATCTGGTCTTTTATTCCCAGAAAATAACTGGCTCCAATGCCTATCACCCATCCAGTTGCAGAAATCTGGTAATTAAAGTTTAATGGGATCTCTATTCCTTGGGTTGTGTTTTCAATGAGTTTTGCTCGTTCTAAACTGATGCTATCATTTTTATATGACATGGATCGATATCCTACTCCTATATGTGATGATATCTTATCATTGATTTTGTATCCTCCAAGAATCAACAATGCATTTCCAAAATTAGGCGAGCAATTTTTATTTAATTGCTCTTCTAGTTCATCAGTATCAGATTGAAATGTTGGATTATTGTTAGAAAAACTGTATTCCAATGACCAATTCCAATTTTTAGTTTGTGAATAACAAGGCAGCCAACCAATTATAATAGTGAATGCTAAAAGTGGTAAAGTTTTTCTCATATTGTTATTCTTTTATGCATCGGATGCTCATGCCGTAAAGCTTAGATGTTTTGGAGCGCAAAATTCTGGTTTGCTGATAATCGATGTATCGGTAGTAACCCTCGTTGTTGTCTCCAGTTGCAGTCCACCAAAATGCACTATTTGCTGCGCTGCTTATCGTATTCAATAGCGTTACACAACCTCCCGGGGCAGCGTTGAATCCATAAGTGTCTTCTCCGTAAAGTGGACTGAACTCTGGCCATCCCTTAGAATATTGGGCTACTAATTTATTAGCCTCTTTCTTCCCGCGCCAGCCAAAAGCATTGGCAGCCTCTGTATGCATTCCAATGTATTTTTCTAGTTTCTTCCAATCCTCATCGGTAGGGATTTTCCATCCTTTTGGGGCAATGTTCCGAGAATCTTCAACACTTTTGAAGTTATACAAATAGCCGAATAAGCTATCATTGTGAAATGTATATGCGCTTTGCTCAGCAAGATTCCATAGATTAATGGCATTTTCTTTTGATATGTAATCCAAAGTGTCCCCATTTTGAAAAAGATTGGATGTTAAGTTTTCAGCCATCCACCATTGTTCACCTATCTTAACGGAGGTAAAGACTTTTCCGTTGTTGTCAACGCCTGTTCCAAATTCTATTTCAATCGGTTCTTTTTTATCCTTGTTGCATCCTAAAAAGAGAACAGAGCAAATGAAAAGACAGTAGGTTATTTTTTTCATGACTATATTTTGAAAAAGGTCAAAATTTGAGTGCCCAATGGAGCTTTAAATTGAACATAATAAACCCCCGGAGTTAGATGACGGATATCCATTGTTTGGTTGTAGTTTATTCCAATATTATTCAACTGCTCTGTTGAAAGCAATGTCCCAAATGCATTGTACCATTGAACAGTGATGTCGCCATTTTCCGGTTGAACTACATTAATTCTGACTTCATCTTCAGCGGGGTTGGGATAAAGGCCACACTCAAAGTTGTTTACCAATAGGGTAGGGCAAACTTCTATGATGTTGCGGTTGTTGCAATCTCCAGGGTAGCAACAGATTTCTTCCATCTCAATGTTGGCCTCAGAATCATAATTGCAAGCAAGTGGATCCATACATCCTATTTTTGCTTTGTTCACACAACTTCCTTCTTCATAGCAAATAAATGCAGGGCTGTATTCAAGGTATGTAGGGTCGTTACAACCACAAGAATAAGGATAAGAGAGAAATGGATTGAACTGTTTATTGTTACCAAGCAGAGTGTCTTTGGAAACGTAAAGAGTAGTTTGTAAGTTTCCAAGGTTGTCTATAAAAACAACTTCTAGATTAATGTCAAATGTGATTTCGCCTGAAGTGGTTAGTTGAGCGAGCAAAACGTGATTACTATCCGCTACAATTCCACTGTATGGATAGCTTGCTGCTAGATTGAATTGATTACTTGAAAAGGTATACCCAGGCACGATGGAACCAAAGATTGTACTGTCATTGCCAGTAAAAAAATCTAAAATGCCAGCAGATGTCCAGTTCGCAGTGGTCGTTACCATTGTATCAATTCCATCGGCCTGGGTAAGGGCTAGGCCCATTTCGTTGTTTTGATTGTTCATCAACCCTTGAGCAAGCATTTCACTTCCTCCATCATTATTGGAGCCTCCAATGAATGATCCGTTTGTATCTTGGTTTTTGGGAAGTCCAAAGTAAAGATTGGGTCCTTGTTTGGCAACTTGTCCTATTGTCAGATAGGTGTCTAGGGCCACAAGACTTTCTCCCAATCTTGGTTTCAGAAAATCTTTTCCGAATGTTTTTCCCTCTGTACCATGATTAAAAAAAGGAGCCGTACTGCTGATGGTGAATGCGTGGTTGGCGTCTCCAAAGATTCTGGACACCGCGCTTCCTGGTAGCAATTTAGCATAGATGCGATAAGTGGTTGAGCCTTCTTGCAAAATTCCACCAGTTGTGTCTGTGGCATCGTTGGCGTCACTGATATAATATTTCTCAATATAGAGATTTTGCAATTGTGAAAGACATTCTTGGGTGATTAATCCCAAGTAAATGGCCAATAAAAGTTTTATTGCTTTCATATTTTGTATTGAATAGAAAGTTGATAAGTAGTACCATAACGGAAATTATCATAGTCATACCAGCCATCTGTATCTTCGATTGTTCCGTTTATATTGATTCGATTGATTTGGTATGATCTTCTAACAGCTGTGTTAAGTATGTCCCTGATAGTAACGCTTGCAGACCAATGATCGTTTATTTTCTTGTTGACTTTAAAGTCAATCATATGACGTGGCATTTCATAGACATCCGGTCTTCCTTTAATTGCACCCGCTATAACCAATCGTGGTCCTTGGACATTGTAAGATACAGTTGCACTCAATCCAATGCTATCCGCTGAGTAACTTAGAATACTATTGATGAGATATGGAGCTTGACCAAACATAGGTCTTCTCAATGTATCCAATGGTGTATATACTTTCTTGCCGTCAATGACTTGTAAGTCTTTACGGATGAACTGAGCTTCAGATTTTACAATGGTAACGTTGCTTTTGAATTCTAGAGCACGAGTAATTTGAAGATTGCCCTCAAGTTCCAAACCAAGGACCGTTGATTTTTCAATGTTATCCCATGTTATCCCTGCTGTTCCAAATCCCATTTCAATGTGGTTATTAAAGTCCTTGTAAAAAGCACTGATGGATGCATTGTGTCCTTTTTTGAAATAGGTTTCTGCGCGGAAATCAAAATTGTGAATGGTCACCATTTTTAAGTCAGAGTTTCCGTAGATCAAGGTTCTGAACTCATTGTCAACGATGGCAGCATCACTTAATTCTCTAATGCTGGGTCGTGCCAGTGATTTAGAGTAATTAAACCTTAGGTTGGTTTGCCCCAATGAATCTGAAACCAGTTTGTAAACCACGCTAGCATTGGGCAGCAGATCCAATTGTTCAATGGATGCTGGATTAACCAATGGAAATCCGCCCACATTTTCTCTTCTGAAATCATCTTTTTCATAGCCTTGAGCATAGTAACTGTCTACATCTACAAAGATGTCCGTTTGTTCTGCCCTTAAACCACCAATTATTCTGAGGCTGGATGATTTTTCGTAGTCAAAGAATGCATAGGCACTGTATACATCGCTCTGACCAAAGCTATGATCCCTGGCAAAATTGTTCCTGATGTAATAGTAATCCAAAATGCCATCGCGCATAACAAATTTGGAAGGGTCTAAGAATTCATCAATATCACCAGACGTGAATGTCTCAAGGTTCAGATTATTTCCTTGAAATAATTTGTACTCATCGTTGTCTATTTTTCGATAGTTCCTCACAGCAGACCCTCCCCAAAACATTTTACGTGTCAGTCCTTCTTTTTTTAATTGATGAATGGGTTGAGAGAAGTCCATGCGGCTGTCGAGGAGATTCTCATTGAGATATCTATAAAATCTTCGTATCCCCTCACCAAATGTGGGCGCAAATGTATAAGCCTGAATTTCATTGTTAACCAGATTGTAACTGTATTGATTTACTTTAAAATCAGGTGCAATACTATTGGCTTTGGTATAGCTAGTATTGAAGTTGATTTTTAATTCTTTTTCTGGAAAATAATGTTCTGTGCTCAGCTGATGAATCAACTGTTTTCTTTGCTCATAGAAAATATTATTCACCACTGATATATCTTGCTCGTCGATAACTCCATCTGGTGAGACAAATGGTCTTCCTTCGTATTGGGCAACATCATTGGTGCCAATGATATTTGGCATATACAACAACCCAATTTTATGATTTGGACTTAGTTTGTAATTAGCATTTAAGAGAACATTCCAAGAATTGGTTTCACGACTGATTCGGGCATAGTCCTGACGGTCTATTGGGTAATCCAGTGTTTCATCACCAACACGTTGAGAAGTGCCGTTAGGGTCGTAACGGTAATTGGTTCCATAGCGCATCCCAATGTAATAACCCAATTTTTTCCCAAAGAGTTTTGTCTCATTTCCGATGCTGAAGTTTTGACTGAAATTCATGGGGGCCCTTTCTAATCGGGCATTCCAGTTGTTCGCAAATCCATTGTTATAGTCAGTGCCATTGGGATTGATTAATTCAAAAGCTTGGGGTTTGTATGAATTGATGAACTCTTGCTTTGCCGCCGCCACTGCCGCTGGATTTTCAAGTTGATTAGCGGGCAGCAATCCCAATTCTACCAATCCAAGGGCCAAGTAACTATCAGCTGTTGTACTTCCATCAGCCCAGCCGTGGACACCCATGTCAGCATAAAAGTCTTCAAGACCTAACGCAACCATTTCGTCGTAAGTAGATGGTGCTAAATTGGGTACCAGAATTTCATCTTTGTCCCTTCTTCTTAATCCGTTGTCATATCCCCAACGATCTGTTTTGCTCTTGGCGGAGGTGATGAAATCTTTGAAAGTAACTTGTGGATTAAAACCAAACTGAGATTCAACATTGATGCTCAGCTGATCCGGATAGTCTTTGGTTTCAACGGAAATATAGGCACCGGACCAATCAGAAGCCAAATTAGATTGTGCTGTTTTGGTAATGATAATGTTATCAATCAAACTAGAAGGGAAGATATCCAATTTGATGTTGTTGGTCAAT
>CAZNVU010000026.1:0-24637 GCA_964576575.1 uncultured Chryseobacterium sp. | reverse complement strand
TGCGTTCTGAATAGACTTGTCTAAAAAATGGATCCTTCAAATCTTTAATGAAACGGATTCCCTCACCGGTTGATTTCATCTCTGGTCCCAATTCTTTGGTAACCTCTGGGAATTTTTCGTAGCTGAAAACAGGTATCTTAATAGCATATCCATTGCGCTTGGGTTGGAAGTTCAAATCCTTCACCCTCTTTGCGCCCAACATTACTTTGGTGGCATAGTTGACATAAGGCTCGTCGTATGCCTTGGCAATAAAAGGAACCGTGCGTGATGCGCGTGGATTGGCCTCAATGATATACACCACATCGTCCTTAATAGCAAACTGTATGTTGATCAAGCCTACTGTTCCTAGCGCTTTGGCAATCTTCTTCGTATGCTCTTCTATTTGCGTCATCACAAAATCACCCAAATTATAGGGCGGCAATACGGCATAGGAGTCGCCTGAGTGAATACCCGCCGGCTCAATGTGCTGCATGATGCCAATGATGTAGGCATCCTCTCCATCGCAAATAGCATCTGCCTCCGCCTCTGTCGCACCTTCTAAGAAATGATCCAATAATATTTGGTTGTCAGGCATGTCGCGCAAAATATTGACCACATGCTGCTCCAACTCTTGCTCGTTGATCACAATCTTCATTTTCTGTCCACCCAAAACATAGGAAGGACGAACCAACAACGGGAAGCCTAAGTCGCGACTTAGCTCAATGGCCTGCTCTGCATTTTCGACAACGCCAAATTTGGGATAGGGTATGTTTTGTTCTTTCAACAAATTAGAGAAACGACCTCTGTCTTCTGCCAAATCCAATGAATCAAAGGAAGTGCCTATGATTTTGATACCGTAACGGTGCAACTTAGCAGCCAACTTCAAAGCTGTTTGACCACCCAACTGAACAATAACCCCTTCAGGCTTTTCATGTCGAATGATATCATAAATATGTTCCCAGAATACAGGCTCAAAATACAATTTATCAGCGGTATCAAAATCTGTTGAAACCGTTTCAGGGTTGCAATTGATCATGATGGTTTCATACCCACATTCTTTAGCCGCCAAAACACCATGTACGCAACTATAATCGAATTCAATTCCTTGACCAATGCGGTTTGGGCCGCTTCCCAATACTACTATCTTCTTTTTATCACTCACCACACTTTCATTCTCCATTTCAAATGTGGAATAATAATATGGAGTCTGCGCTTCAAACTCTGCAGCGCAAGTATCTACCAATTTGTACACACGCTGAATACCCAGCTCATCTCTTTTGGCGTACACCTCACTTTCTAGGCAGCGCAAAAGATGCGCTACTTGACGATCCGCGTATCCCTTCTGTTTAACTTCAAACAACAATTCTGATGGTATGGATTGCAAACTGTGTTTTTCTACTTTGCGCTCCAACTGTATCAATTCCTCTATTTGCTTTAAAAACCAAATATCAATCCTTGTCTTTTCGCAAATGGTTTTGAAAGGAATACCCAATTTGATGGCATCGTAGATGTGAAATATTCTGTTCCAACTGGGGTGTTCCAATGAATGCAATATTTGGTCTTGGTCGCGCAACTCCTTGCCATCCGCTCCCAATCCGTTGCGATTGATCTCCAACGACTGACAAGCCTTTTGCAAAGCCTCTTGGAAACTTCGGCCAATCCCCATCACCTCGCCTACAGACTTCATTTGCAATCCCAATTCGCGGTTGCTTCCTGGAAATTTATCGAAATTCCATCTTGGAATTTTTACGATGACATAGTCCAAAGTTGGCTCAAAGAAAGCAGAAGTGGACTTGGTAATTTGATTCTTCAATTCATCCAAATGATACCCGATGGCCAACTTGGATGCGATTTTTGCAATGGGATATCCCGTTGCCTTAGATGCCAGTGCAGAAGAACGAGATACACGCGGATTGATTTCAATGGCGATGATGTTCTCCTGATCATCAGGACTAACCGCGAATTGCACATTGCAACCACCAGCAAAATTCCCAATGGCACGCATCATCTTAATGGCCATGTCACGCATCTTTTGGTAAGTTGTATCGCTCAGTGTCATGGCTGGCGCAACCGTTATGCTATCACCTGTATGAATGCCGATGGGGTCAAAATTCTCAATGCTGCAAATAATAGTAACGTTGTCATTGGCATCACGCAACAATTCCAACTCAAACTCCTTCCAACCCATGAGCGCCTTATCAATCATTACTTCATGAATGGGAGACAAATGCAAACCGCGTTGCAACAATTTATCATAGTCTGCTTGGTTGTGCACCAAAGCCGCTCCTGAACCTCCCAAAGTGTAGGAAGGACGAATGCACAAGGGAAATCCAAATTCTTGGGCAATTTCCTTTCCCTCTAAAAATGATTTGGCCGTGGCCTGAGGAGCCATGGGAATTCCAATTTCATTCATGAGGTTTCTGAATGCTTCGCGATTCTCTGTAATTTCAATAGCCTGTGTATCAACACCAATCATGCGTACACCATGGTCTTGCCACATGCCCATCTCCTCACACTGAATGGCTAAGTTCAGTGCTGTCTGACCTCCCATAGTAGGAAGCACAGCATCTATTTTATGGTTGTTGAGAATGGTTTCAATGCTGGATGGCTCCAAAGGCAGGAGGTAGACATTGTCAGCAACAACGCGATCCGTCATGATGGTCGCTGGATTACTATTGATCAAAGTAACCTCAATACCCTCCTCACGCAAAGAGCGCGCAGCTTGGCTTCCGCTATAATCAAATTCACATGCTTGTCCGATAACGATAGGTCCAGAACCAATGATGAGGACCGACTGAATGCTTTTGTCTTTGGGCATTTTTTTTTTATCTCGCTCCGTCACCAGTGCAAGAAAAGTTGTCAAAATCTGTGTAAGTGTGGGGCAAAAGTAAGCCCTGAATAAAGCAAATACAAAGTTTAGATTTCAACAATTGTGGACTACTCCCAAATGACAGCCTCTACCCTCCTGTTGGCTACCTGATCGGCATTGCTCATCTCTGGCCAAACTTTGGGGAAGTTATTTCCAAGACCTTTGTACACCAGACGCTTTTTATCCACCCCTTTTGCAATCAAGTAATCATGCACCTCCTTGGCCCGCATGACGGATAAATTCTCCATTCCGGTTTCAATATCAACTCCATCCCCTTGCTTTCCATGACAACAAATATGCCCTTGAAGTTCAATCTTGATATTAGGCATTTTCTTTAATGATTCAGCGAATGCATCCAAAATAGTTTCTACCCCAGGCAAAAAGTATCGCAGTCCAGGTTGAAAGTTCACTCCTACCAACTCTAATCGACCGGTTTCCATCATTTGCTTGATGGGCTCATACGGGGTTTCTCTCGCTGATGTCTCATAAGTCATTACCACGTCCACCCTTCGAGCTTCTCTATCAGTAAAATCTCCATACCCCCCGCATGGCAATTCACCATGCGCAGTATACTCAACGGGGAAGTCTGCACTTACAACTCCCAACTCAACAATTTTCTTTGTAATAAAAAATGCCCTATTCCTTGACAGAATTAGATTCTTATCAGCATCACCATGACAATCGGCATAACCTATCACCTCAATCGACTTTATGCGTCCATTCAACCAACCATCATCCTGATCTGTGAAATTGATTTCACTGCCTTTTGTCAAACGACTGTGTACGTTGGTATCAAAATAAAAGTGATGTGTAATCACGCTGACATCCTGCGCTAACGTCAGGTGAGCCGAAACAACCAGAAAAAACAAGATTAATTTTATTTGTTGCATGGATTTCATAAGACGATGTTTTCATGGATAAACGCTCAATTTTATAAAATCTTATCTTTCCAATGAAGCTTTTTTTCAATAACTTTGAGACATGCGCGCAATTGCTTTGTTTATCATCGTCGTCTTTTTTTTGAGTTGTCAAAATGCACAACACGAAAAAGCAGCGCAAACCATTGATTCATTGAAAGTCGTTACACACACTTACAATCAATTACTACTTACGACGCCAGTGGACAGTTTGCAATTTTATCAAGGCAGACTGAACAGCCAAACCCTAAGCATCAAAACCAATTTGGATTCTGTCGCACAATATCAAATTTTTTCCATGGCACCAGAATACTTTCAATTGAGCGGTCAATTGTCCTTTTTGATGCAATCCGAAAAAGCTTTGCAAGACATTGCAATGCAGGACATTCAGCGATTAAGTGCACTTTCCCAACAAATCAAAACAGGCAGCGCCACAGATGCTGGCGGGCATCCATTGGATGATCCAGGTATAGAAGAATTGATATTGCAAGAAAAAATCCACACCGACTCATTGGTCAATGCCTGTCACCAGTTGCATCAAAACACAACGCGTGTCTTAGAAAAAGCGCGGATCATGGCCCCTTTGATTGATCAAAAAATCATGACCCCCATTGACAATCAGTAATATGAAGAATTTAGTCCTCTGTTTTGTTCTAATATTCACCGTTGTCAGCGGCATTCAAGCCCAAGTGACGGATAAAGAAATTGCTGATTACCACTTCAATCAAGGTCGATACGCAGAAGCCAAATTGTATTACGACAAATTGTACGAAACCGCACCAGAACAGGTGTATGCCAATTATTTTAAATGTCTTGTTGCTTTGAAAGAGTTTGAAACTGCAGAACAAATTTTAAAGAAAAGAATCAAAAACAAATCCACTGAGGTCAGCGCTTTGGTTCAATTGGGGAATTTATATGCGATGCAGGAACGAAAGGAGGAAGCGGCCAAACAATTTGAAACAGCCATAGACAAAGTAGATCCTTCACGGGCCTTTATCCAGCGCTTAGCCAATGAGCTAGCGCAAATACAACAATACCCCTATGTGATATTGACCTATGAGAAAGGAAAAAAGAAAGGAAAAGACGGCTACGCTTACAACTTTGAAATAGCCAACACCAAAGGGCAAATGGGCGATATGAACGGAATGATAGACGCATTTCTTGTATTGCTCTTGGAGGAACCTCATTACATAGCCACTGTCGAAACGTCTTTGGCCAGACTCATCAAATTTGAAGATCACCCTGACCAAAGTGAAATGTTGCGTGTTGCGATTTTGAGAAAATTGCAAGCCAATTCAGACAACATCACCATGGCAGAACTGATGACATGGTTTTGTATTCAAACCAAAAATTATCCATGCGCAATGCAGCAGTGCACTGCCATTGACAAAAGATTAAAAGAAGACGGTCAACGTCTCATTGAATTGGCCAATTTGTGTTTGGAAGATAACGCATTCAAATCTGCTGCAGATTGTTATGAGTACATCATTTCCAAAGGACAAAACAATTCGCCGTATTTCTACTCTGCCAAGATGGGTATTCTACAAACGCGATTGAAAGAATACAACAGCTCCAACACCACGCCAGAGCAATGGGGTGGCTTGGGGGTTCAATACCAATCGACCCTAAGTCAAATCCCGATTACAGATGAAACATTGCCCATAATAGAGAATTTCATTCAAATCATCGGATACCGGTTGCAGCTGGCAGACAGTGCTCAGCGCGCTGTGAGCAACTATTTGGACAAATACAATTTCTCACCCAAGGTCAGGGCTAAGCTTAAAATTATTTTGGGTGATTTGAACATCATACAAAATCAAATTTGGGAGGCTTCATTGTTATACTCTCAAGTGGAATTGGAATTCAAAGAAGATGTTCTGGGCAATGAAGCCAAGTTCAAAAATGCAAAGGTCAGTTTTTACGCCGGTGATTTTGCTTGGGCTCAGTCGCAATTGGACGCATTGAAAGGATCCACATCCAAGCTCGTTTCCAACGATGCCATTGATCTTTCTGTGTTGATCTTGGAAAGTATACCTGACTCCATAGAAACGCCATTGGAAATATATGCCCGAGCTGATTTATTGGCCAAGCAATATCAATATTCTGCAACGTTTACCACATTGGATTCCATTGCCAAGGAATTTCCGGGTCATCCGTTGATCGACGAAGCGTTGTATTTAAAAGCAACCATCGCTTATGATCAAATGGATTGGGCCGGCTGTGAAAAATACTTGAAGGAGATCATTGATTTTCATTTCACTGAACTCAAGTATGACGATGCGATGATGATGATGGGACAGTTGAATGAATACCACTTGAACAACAAGGAAGAAGCCATGAAGTGGTATGAAAAAATACTAACAGAACAGCCGGGCAGTTTATTGGTCACAGAAGCCCGCAAGTCCTACCGTAGGCTGCGTGGTGATCAGATGCAGTGATATCAGCATTGCGGAAAGTGGTAAGCGGAAATTAGGATTGGGTTTTCAGGTCTGTATGAGTGGTATCTCCCCGAGTCTGCTAGATTAAGTGTGTCAAAATTCATAAATTGACACAAAATGGAAAAAGAGAAATTTGATTTTGAAGCCTTCTCAAAGAAGGCCGCTGATGATCTTCGATCGGGAAAACCGATGGTCGGCCAAGATGGTGTATTTACACCTTTGCTAAAAATGCTCATAGAAGGGGCATTAAATGGAGAGATGGATGCCCATCTTTCGGAGAGTAGAACAAAACAAAAAAATAGGCGTAATGGCCATACCAGGAAAACCATTCAAAGCCCATTGGGAGGCTTTGAGGTTTTCGCTCCCCGCGATCGTAACAGCACATTTGAGCCGCAAATAGTTGAGAAGCGGAAGCATAGCATAAGCAGTGATATTGATAATCAGATTATAGCACTATATGGACGAGGCCTGAGTTACAGTGATATTCAAGGTCACTTAATGGATGTGTATGGTCTTGCCATATCAGACGCAACATTGACAGCAATTACCGATAGAATAATCCCAGAAATAAAGGACTGGCAAAATCGTGTTTTGGAGAGTGTATATCCTGTGATTTGGATGGATGCTATGCACTACAAGGTGCGAGAAAACGGCCGGGTAGTTTCTAAAGCCATCTATAGTATTCTAGGTGTTACATTAGATGGACAGAAAGAAGTTCTGGGTGTCTATTTTGGGGATCACGAATCGTCTTCCTTTTGGCGTCAGGTATTACACGAACTCAAAATGCGAGGAGTGGAAGATATAATGGTTGTTTGCATTGATAATTTGAGAGGCTTTGGTGATGCAATAGAAGATGTTTATCCTAGAACTGATGTACAACTTTGTCTAGTACACCAAATGCGTAACTCAATTAAGTATATGACAGACAAAGATGTTAAACCCATGATATCGGACCTAAAGAAGATCTATAAAGCAGTAAACATGGATCAAGCCATACATGCCCTTGAGCAAGCTGAAGAGAAATGGGGAGACAAGTACAAAGCCGTATTTAGGAGTTGGCATAACAACTGGGAAAGACTATCCAACTTCTTCAAATATCCGCCTGCATTGAGAAGGATTATATACACCACCAATCCAATCGAAAGCTTTCATAGAATGGTTCGAAAAGTAACAAAGACAAAAGGCGCATTTGTTTCTGAAGATGCAATCGTAAAACAGATATATCTTGCAACCATAAATGCACAAACCAAATGGAATGGCACCATGTTCGGCTGGAGCACTGTACGCAGGGATATTGAAGAATATTTTGGAATCCGAATTAATAACCTTGACACACTTAATTAAGCACTACCCCTCCTGCTTTTATAATCCTATTTTAGGACGAGACAGAGATATAATCATCGTTCTCACTACTTCATCACCACATCCCTTCATCTCCTCATCCCTTCATCTCCTCATCCCTTCATCACCTCATCACTTTGAGTTTAAAAAGCCCGAACAGCCCTAACAAAGTGGCCGTCGTCCTTATAGCCGTAGTTGGAGTTGCCACTATTGAAGACGTTGAATGCCCAAGCGTAGATGGAACCGTACTCCGACGAGGACCAATAAGAGTTATACTCTTGAAAACCGCCAATCGAAGTTCGATTATTGTACAATTGAGTCAATTCTTGCAAAGAGGGTAAAAACCAATCGCTATAACCATTCAATACCAAATCTGCGCAAGCCTGTGCAGCTCCCCCTCCCCCACATCCAGCATTCACTATGTCCAACGTATTTTGCGCACCCGTTCCAATGAACTGTCCATCCGCACCGCTTACAGCTGTTCCATAACATCTCCACTGATATAATCCAGGCAAATCTTGGGCAGCGGCTATCAATCCATGCGTTTCTCCCGCTATATAGCCCGCATCACCGGGTTGGAAAATGTAGGCCACTTTACCTCCTTGATAATCCTGTCCAATCACCACATTGTTGTTGTTCACTCCCGTCCCCGCACAAACACAACTGCCATTGATCATATCATTGGTGGTGTTGGCATTGTTGTCATTGCAAGCAGCGCCTTGTATCAAACATGAGCCATTGTCCACATTGGCCGCGGCGTTATAGTTACATGCTTGTTGATTGGTGCAGCCATTCACTATCTGTGTACCGACACAGGCACAACTGCCGTTGATCACATCATTGATGGTGTTGGCGTTCCCATCATCACAGGTTGCATTAAAATACAAACAGGAGTTGTCATTTTGGGTTGCTACGCTGCTGTAATTACAAGCGGCATTGTCTGTGCAACCCAAAACGGCAGGAGGGAAATTGGCCGCGCTAATTCCAGGCACAATGATAAAATTCCCATTGGCCATGTACAAGGTATCTCCCGTTGTTGAGACACCAGAAAATCCATTGGCTGCATTATCCGAACTACTGCTGTGCAACGCATACGGCACGCTCAACATCTGCTGCGTACCCAAATCTGTTGTGCCCATCATAACATGTAAAAACTTGGCGCCACCGCCCCAGTTGATACTACTAAAGTTGCCTTGTGATACAACACCATTCCCCACCACACAAGACACCAAACCTTGGACGTTGCTGGTTAAGGAATGACTCTCTTGATACACCACCGTTCCATTGGCCATGCCATCATGAATCATGAAAGTCAAGCTCACCGCACTGTTGGTCATCACCGTTCCATCTGCATTGCGCATCACCGCTTGGTAGGGTATCCCCAAAGGAGACTGGGAATGAAGGGATGAGGTGATGAGGAAACCAGAAACGAGAAGAAAAGTAGCGAGAGCGGAGCGATTCGCTATGAAGAAAAATGTAATTTGCTTTTTCATGGTTTAGGTTTATCGTTCAAATATAAAGAAAAATAGAAAGAGAGAAAAGGAAAGAGGAAAGCGGGAAAAGGAAAGAGAGAAAGGCATTTGAGCCCCGTAGGGGCGACATATTAATAGGGAGAAACATTGATACATTACCGCGTCGCGCCAGGGATGGGAGCGGCATCCTTTTGGGGAATGGAGCAAAGCGGAATGAACCAAAAGATAAAGTGGACAGCCCGGTGACCGGTGGCGGAGCAATGCGGAGCCACGGGGCAGGCGCCTTGATCAAAGGGATGAGGGGAAAAGTGATGTGGTAATGAAATAGCGAGAGCATAAAATGCGATTCTATGTAGGGGCGAATTGACATTCGCCCCGAGGGGATGAGGAGATAAGATTGGTTAAGCTTGACCCTTTTTTTATAAATCTATGTTAGGACAAGACAATTTGGTCCCATCCTAAAAAATAAAGGGGCTGCGCAGCAGCCCCTCTAACCTAATATTAATCTTTACACTATCCACTGCACATTTCACACGCATCTGGATTGTCCAGTGAGCAAGATATGGTTGCTTGCTCTTGCGCGATTTGATCCACAGTCTTTGGGGCTGAACCAAAGTCTGGTGTTGAAGCTTTTGGTGCCTCTTGGTATTTCTTGTCAACGGTAAACTTGATGGCGTCTGTAGCTGCCTTGGTTCTCAAGTAGTACATACCTGTCTTTAATCCTTTCTCCCAAGCATAGAAGTGCATAGAAGTCAGTTTACCCAAGTTGGCATTCTCCATGAAAATATTCAATGACTGACTTTGACAGATATAAGCTCCGCGATCAGCAGACATATCGATGATTGCCTTTTGAGACAACTCCCAAGCTGTTTTGTACAACGCCTTCAAATTGTCCGGAATCTCCGCAATGCTCTGTACTGAACCATTAGCGCTGATCAACTTGTTCTTCAGATCTTCATTCCAAATACCCAAGCTCACCAAATCCTTCAACAAGTGCTTATTGACGATGATGTACTCACCGGCCAATACACGGCGGGTATAAATGTTGGAAGTATAAGGCTCAAAACACTCGTTGTTTCCTAAGATTTGAGCTGTAGATGCTGTTGGCATAGGCGCCAACAACAATGAGTTTCTCAATCCAAATTCTTTGATTTCTTCTTTCAATACATCCCACTCCCAACGGTTGGTGGTTTCTACTTTCCAAAGATCATATTGCAACAACCCTTTGGAAGCTGGTGAACCTGGGAAGGTTTCATAGGCTCCATCACGCTTGGCCAAATCCTTAGAAGCTGTACAAGCCGCATAATAGATGGTCTCAAAAACTTCTTTGTTCAACATGCGCGCCTCATCACTGTCGAATGGGAAACGCATCATGATAAAGGCATCTGCCAAACCTTGCACACCAATTCCTATTGGACGGTGACGCATGTTGGATTTGCGCGTCTCAGGAACAGGATAGTAGTTGGCATCAATAATCTTGTTCAAGTTGATGGTCAATTGATACGCCACTTCAAACAAACGGTTGTGATCAAACTGACCATCTTTGACAAACTTGGGCAATGCAATGGATCCCAAGTTACACACCGCAATCTCGTCCGGCGCAGTGTACTCAATGATCTCCGTGCACAAGTTGGAACTCTTGATGGTTCCTAAATTTTGCTGATTGCTCTTTCCGTTAGCCGCATCCTTGTACAACATGTAAGGTGTACCGGTTTCAATTTGCGACTCAACAATCTTGTACCACAAATCTTGGGCACTCACTGTCTTTCTTCCGCGACCTTCATTTTCATATTTGGTGTACAACGCTTCAAACTCAGCACCCCAAACATCAGAAAGACCTGGACACTCATTGGGACACATCAATGTCCATTGTCCATTCTCCTTCACACGTTGCATAAACAAATCTGGTGTCCACAAGGCGTAGAACAAATCACGTGCACGCGCTTCTTCCTTACCGTGATTTTTTCTCAACTCTAAAAACTCATATACATCTGCATGCCATGGCTCTAGGTAAATAGCGAAAGATCCTTTGCGCTTTCCACCGCCTTGATCCACATAACGCGCAGTATCATTGAATACACGCAACATGGGCACAATACCATTGCTGGTACCATTGGTGCCTTTGATGTAAGAACCTTTTGCACGAACGTTGTGAATGCTTAAACCAATTCCTCCTGCACTTTGAGAAATCAAAGCGGTTTGCTTCAAAGTATCATAAATGCCCGAAATACTATCGTCTTTCATTTGTAATAAAAAACAAGATGACATTTGAGGCTTTGGGGTACCCGCATTGAACAAAGTAGGTGTTGCATGGGTAAACCAACCTTCGCTGATCATGTTGTACGTCTTGATGACCTCATTCAAATCAGCCTTGTGAATACCCACAGCCACACGCATGAACATGTGTTGTGGACGCTCTGCTACTTTACCAAAAAGCTTAAGGAGGTAACTGCGCTCTAAGGTTTTGAACCCGAAATAATCGAAATTAAAATCGCGGTCGTAAATAATGGTGCTGTCCAACAATGGCGCATTTTCTTGAACCACTTTGTACACATCATCCGCAATCAAACCTGCATTTTGACCTGTCTTTGGATCCACGTAGGTGTACAAATCATGAATGGTCTGTGAAAAAGACTTCTTGGTATTCTTGTGCAAATTGCTCACTGCTATGCGCGAGGCCAATGAAGCATAATCCGGATGGGTTGCTGCATTGGTTGCCGCAATCTCTGCAGCCAAATTGTCCAACTCTACAGTGGTAACACCGTCATATACTCCTTCAATCACCTTCATGGCAATTTTAACAGAGTCTACACTCGGATTTAAACCATAACACATTTTAGAAATACGTGCAGTGATTTTATCAAATTTCACTGACTCTTTTCTACCATCTCTTTTAACTACAAACATTCTGATATTGTTTTATAATACGACTAAATTGAATATTAAAAATCTGCATCCAAAGTGAAATTCTGGTTTTCTTTTCCAGACATAACACCTGCTTTTTGGTACTCCCCTACACGCTTTTCAAAGAAATTGGTTTTACCTTGCAATGAAATCATCTCCATGAAATCAAAAGGATTGGTTACGTTGTATACCTTTTCATTTCCCAACTCAACCAACAAACGATCCGCAACAAATTCAATGTACTGCGCCATCAAGTCACTGTTCATCCCAATCAGTTTAACTGGCAATGCATCAGTCACAAACTCCTTTTCAATTTCAACGGCATTGGTGATGATATCCAAGATGCGCTGCTTGGGAAGCTTGTTGACAATGTGGGAATTGTATAGCAAACAAGCAAAATCACAGTGCAAACCTTCATCGCGACTAATCAATTCATTGCTGAAACTCAAACCAGGCATCAACCCTCTTTTCTTTAACCAGAAGATACTGCAGAAGCTTCCACTAAAGAAAATTCCTTCCACTGCAGCAAAAGCTACCAAACGCTCAGCAAAACTCCCGTTCTTGATCCAACGCAAAGCCCAATCTGCCTTTTTCTTAACACAATTCAATGTATCAATGGCTTTGAACAAATAACTTTTCTCTGCTGAATCTTTGATGTAGGTGTCAATCAACAATGAATACGTTTCACTGTGAATGTTCTCCATCATGATTTGAAATCCGTAGAAAAACTTTGCTTCTGTATACTGGACTTCACGGACAAAATTCTCCGCCAAATTTTCGTTTACAATACCATCACTGGCTGCAAAGAAAGCCAAAACATGTTTTACGAAATGACGCTCGTCATCGTTCAATTTGGAGTTCCAGTCCACCAAATCAGCTTCCAAATCTATCTCCTCTGCCGTCCAAAAATTGGCCTCTGACTTTTTGTAGTAATGCCAGATATCTTGGTGAACAATTGGGAACAAGACAAAGCGATCTGGATTTTCTTTTAAAATCGGCTCCTCAGAAGAGGCAGAAACTCCATGGTTTGTAACAGTTCCTTCAAATAAATTATGTTCCATTTTGGTCTAGGTTTGGTTCGTGATAGTTCGCAAAGAGAAATTTTGCCCTTAAGCGTTTTCAAAATTGTAACTTTTTCGCTTCAAAACCTATCCAAAACAACTAACAAGATGACCAACTTTTTAACATCCCTTGGTCATAACTTTCTATGGTTAAAAAGTACTTGTTGATTGTTCAAAACATTATACCCGTATTTTTTGTGATGAGCCAATTTAAAAATACGCGCGTGTTCTTTTACTTATCGTTTTTTTTCAATCAAATCCTTTCTGAATGGTTTATTTTTGCGTTCGTCGTGTTCAAAAGACCACAGCCTAAAGTTATGATCAAAGCCATTCAAGGAATACTCAAGAAATTTGTCGGAGACAAAGCGCAGAACGATTTAAAAGCCATCCAACCAATAGTAGAAACTATTCTACAGGAGGAGCAGAAAATGGCGCAACTTAGTTTAGATGAACTTCGCGGCATTAGTCAACAACTCCGCAAAGAAATTGCGGACAAGTTAGCGCCCAATCAAGCCAAAATTGATTCCCTCAAAGAAAAAGCGGAACAGCTGTCAATGGAGGAATTGGAACAAAAAGAATTGATATACAATGATGTTGACGTCCTTGAGCGAGAGAACCTTAATCTGCTTCAATTGCATTTGGACGAAATCCTTCCAAAAGCTTTTGCATTGGTCAAAGAGACCGCGAAAAGATTCAGTTCTCAAGAGTCTATGGAAGTAACCGCAACTGAATTTGACAGAAACCTAGCCGCACTTGGAAAGGACTTTATCACCATTCAAGGCGACAAGGCCATTTGGAAAAATTCGTGGAATGCAGCCGGAACACCCGTCAAATGGAACATGGTTCATTACGATGTGCAGTTGATCGGGGGTATCGCATTGCACCGAGGAAAAGTAGCTGAAATGGCAACAGGAGAAGGAAAAACTTTGGTGGCCACCTCGCCAGTTTTCCTCAATGCGCTTGCGGGTAGAGGTGTACACTTGGTTACCGTCAATGATTACTTGGCCAAGCGTGACTCGGAATGGATGGGACCTTTGTACATGTTTCATGGTTTATCTGTGGATTGCATTGATAGACATCAACCCAATACTTCAGCCAGAAGAAATGCCTATTTGGCGGATATCACTTTTGGAACCAACAACGAGTTTGGTTTTGACTATTTGCGCGACAACATGGCAACCGACAGTGATCAGTTGGTTCAACGCAAACACCATTTTGCCATTGTCGACGAGGTGGATTCTGTTTTGATTGATGAAGCAAGAACTCCTCTGATCATTTCAGGCCCAACGCCCAAAGGAGACCAACAGGAATTTGACAATCTAAAACCCAAAGTGCAACTTTTGATTAATACACAAAAAGGTGTAATCAATGAGTTTCTCACTTTGGCCAAGAAAAAACTGCAACCTGAAAATGGTTCACCAGCTAAAGATGAGGCTGTAGAAGGTGGATTAGCCCTGTACCGCTCCTACCGCGGTTTGCCCAAGAATAAAGCATTAATCAAGTTTTTAAGTGAAGATGGAATTAAAGCGCAATTGCTCAAAACAGAATCGACCTACCTACAGGACAATCAACGCGAAATGCCCACTGTCGATGCGGAATTGTACTTTGTAATTGAAGAGAAAAACAATCAAATTGAATTAACGGAAAAGGGAATTGCATTGCTCTCCAAAAACATGGAGGACGATAAATTCTTTGTACTACCCGATTTGGGTCATGAATTAGCAGTGATTGAGCAGACCGCTGTTAGCGCTGAAGAGAAAGTTCAACGCATTGAGGCTTTGCAAAGAGATTATGCTGTGAAGAGCGATCGCATTCACACCATCAATCAGTTGCTTAAAGCTTATGCTTTGTTTGAGAAAGACGTGGACTATGTTGTCATGGAGAACAAAGTCAAAATTGTGGATGAGCAGACTGGCCGTATCATGGATGGCCGCAGGTACTCTGATGGATTGCACCAAGCCATTGAAGCCAAAGAAAACGTTCGTGTAGAAGCGGCAACGCAAACTTATGCCACTGTGACTTTGCAGAATTATTTCCGCATGTACAACAAGTTGGCGGGTATGACAGGTACTGCAGAAACTGAGGCGGGTGAATTCTGGAGCATTTACAAATTGGATGTCATGGTTATTCCTACACACCGCGCCATAAGCAGAAAAGACGAAAATGATAAAGTATACAAAACCAAGCGCGAAAAGTACAACGCGGTAATTGATGAGGTTGCATCACTACAAGCCGAGGGCCGTCCCGTTCTTGTTGGTACTACAACCGTTGAAGTTTCTGAATTGCTATCTCGCATGCTCCGCCAACGCGGAATTGATCATCAGGTATTGAATGCCAAATTGCACCAAAAAGAGGCTGATATTGTAGCCCTTGCCGGACAAGCAGGGACAGTAACCATTGCCACCAACATGGCGGGTCGTGGTACAGATATCAAGTTGGGGGAGGGTGCCAAAGAAAAAGGTTTGGCCATCATCGGAACGGAACGTCATGATTCAAGACGCGTAGATAGACAGTTGAGAGGGCGTTCGGGTCGTCAAGGTGATCCTGGAACATCACAGTTCTACGTTTCTTTGGAAGATGATTTGATGCGTCTTTTTGGCTCTGATCGTATTGCTAAAATGATGGACCGTTTGGGATTGGAAGAAGGTGAAGTCATTCAACATTCAATGATTACCTCATCTATTGAGCGTGCCCAGAAAAAAGTCGAAGAAAACCACTTTGGCGTTAGAAAACGCCTTTTGGAATTTGATGATGTTATGAATGCTCAACGTGAAGTCATTTACAAACGCAGAAGGCACGCTCTCTATGGAGAAAGATTACAATTAGACATTGACAACATGATCTATGACATGGCTGCTTCTGTGGCAGAGATGTACCATGTTGTTAAACAATATGAAGGGTTTAAGTTGGAGATTCTTCGCCTATTTGGTATTGATACACAAATTGATGAAAGCACATTCATTCAAGGCAAGATTGACGACCTCATTCACAAATTGTACAGCGAAGTTGTATCGGGATACAACCATCGTACAAATGCTCTCAAGTTGCAAGCTTTACCTGTAATCAAAAATGTTTTTCAGAACAACCAAGGTTATCAAAACATCGGCATACCAATCACAGACGGCCGTAAGCAACTGCAATTAGGTGTTAATATGCAGCGTGCTATTGATACAGAAGGTAAAGAAATTGTGGACAGCATGGAGAAGTCCATTACGCTAGCCATAATTGACTTATATTGGAAGGAGCATTTGCGTGCCATGGATGATTTGAGACACAACGTTCAGTTTGCATCACATGAACAAAAAGATCCTTTGTTGATTTACAAATTGGAGAGCTATGAATTATTCAAAAATGTTGTAGCCAAAATCAACAGCGAGATAATCCAGTTCTTGTTTACTTGCCGCATCGCAGAAGGAAATCCAACTGCTGCGCCCAAACAAGTTGCACAAAGCCCCAAGGTTTCCACTTCTAAAGCGGATATTCAAAACCTCAATGAGCGCAACCAACAGCAACAACAAGCAGTGCAAGAAAGTGCTCCTGTGAAAGCAGAGCCTGTTAAGGCGGATCCACGCATTGGCAGAAATGATCCTTGTCCCTGCGGATCTGGTAAGAAATACAAATCTTGTCACGGATAAGGGAACAGATTAAATTATTCAACCAATAAAAAAGGCCATCAAATTGATGGCCTTTTTGCTGTTTCTTGAAATGAGATTACTCAACAACCAAACTAGTGTTGAAACTCATAGATCCTTTATTCACCACCAAGTGGTAAACACCTTTGTTCCAGTTCAAAACGCTAACATTGGTTTTTCCGGTTGAGATAGTGTCTTTCATAACAATTCTGCCCATGGCATCATACACAGCCAACTGACCACCAACCAATGACTCTGTCACCAGGGTAAAGTTGTTGCTTGTAGGATTGGGGTAGGCCATAATAGCATTGGCCTCCACTCCAGCAACACCTTCGTTGAAAGAAGGAACCAAGTCAGTAGAAATAGCCAAATAAATTTGAATATTGTCACCTACGGGATCTGCTACATCTTCTGGTTGAACGTGAACACCTGGTTCTTCATCTTTTTGGATGATTAAATGCAACTTGTCATTGTAAACTTCATGCGCCATGGATGCATACATGTACTCCCAACCCACTTCGGCCAAGTCAGGTGTGATATCCGCGGGATCTGACCAGTTAAAACCAGCATCGGTAGACTTCACTGCAAAAACGTGACGCAAGTACTCCTCTCCATTGAAATACAACTCATTCACAGCAGCGTATGCAACATAAATGTTACCATCTGTATCACCAGCTATTTGAGGATGAGAGGCAATTCCTGAGTTTCCGTATTGCCCCACTTCAGTGATATCGGCAGGTGTCGCTGGGTCGATTTCTGGAGAAATACCAATTTCCAAAACCGCGTTGTTATAATTGAATACATCAACGTATTCGTATACATCAAAGTAATCGTAAACGGCTACTACATAGTCAACAACATAAACCGTATCCACAATCTCACCTGTACTAAACTCTCCTGTGAAAGTGATATCAACTCCTTGAAGCGCGCCACCATTTTCACCATAAAAGTACATATCAAAATCGCTACCCAAGTTCATGCCTGAGATGTCGATGCTATTAGAGGAAGCCAAATAAACAGAGTCCATTCCATTGTATACATACATTCCTTGACCATTGTCAGAGGTAAAGCCAATTTCAAGAGTGGACCACACAATTCCATCTGGTGCTGCAACGACAGACGCCATCAACTCTGGACCATCGCCAATATTTTGATTCTCCACAAAAGTATCGGTTGCGTATACTGAATTTATGTAATCAATCTCATTGGTATAAAAGGTCTCATTATAGGCAAATACTGAATCTTGCCCAACCACGATACTATCTTGACCGACCAATTCAGGAGTCATGTTACTGTTCCAATAAGCTATACTACCGGCCAGAGGGAAGTATGAGTAAGATGAATCAACGACACCCAAATCATCTGTATAGAACATGGTGCCAAAAGCAATGTGAATGTTGTTGTTTACATCAATGTACAATGCTCCAGTACCGTCAGAGGAAAGAATAGTATCTTGGATACCATCGCTCTCAATATCCGTTCCCATGTCAATTGCATAGTTATCAATTGGAAAGTCCCAGAAAACCGTTTTGGTCCAGGTGGTTCCGTTGTCCTCTGAAACAAAAATGTATGAATCTTGTAACTCTCCAAAAACAGAAATAACAACAGTGTTGCCGCGCGCGTGAATGGCATAGGTATCAGCCGTTACACCAGTGGTATAATTGGAATTCATCTCTGGAAGAGCTCCATCTGTTACATCCCAAGTTGCACCGCCATCATTTGAACGATAATACAACAAACAACTTCCCAAACCATTGTAATTGGTTGTATTGTTAGGGTCTGTTATGGCCACCATATGAATGGTATTTCCATCAGCGCCGCCATTGGCTGCTCTAGGCCAAAGTATGGCTTCACCGGTGGCTGTTGAAATTTCAGAGGTAGTGGTCCAGTTTCCTGTACCCACCGCATCTCTTTTAACATACTTAACGCCACCATCTCCGCTGTGTGCCAAAACTACCTCAGAACCATTTCCAAGGTGCAACAAGTTGCTCCAACCTGTTCTAATATTCTCTATGCGTGAAGAAGGAAAATCTTCCCAAGTGTTGGTTGTTGCACTTCTAAAGTTATAACCGGTCCCTCTATCTGAGTATGAACCGCCACCTTCAATTGCTGAAAATGTAAAAGTTGCAGCAACGCCGTTATCATCTGCGATAATGCGTGGACAAATAGATCCATTGGTTTGCAAATCATAAACAGTTACCCCTAATTCCTCTTCTGTCGAAATCATTTTCTGAACTCCAGGAGCCATCGAGGGCTTTTTACCTTGCTTAACGATGGTTTCATGAATCACCTCTTGGGTATAAGGATTGTACTTGGCTGATTGTGTTTTGCCAAGCTTGGGATTGATGTGATTCTGGGCAGTTAAGGCACCCGCTATCGCCATCAATACACCGAATGAATAAAACTTTTTCATGGGCTATTGGTTAATTAAAGAATAAATTTGTTTGAAGCGAATATAAACGAGAATGGAGAAAATCAAAAATGTTTACTGCGATATCATTTCAATAGGCGATGAACTGCTAATTGGGCAAACCATCAACACCAATGCAAGTTGGCTGGGCATGCGCTGCAATCAAGAGGGAGTGAGAATCAGACGCATCAAAACCATTCCAGATTCCAAGACTGATATTCTTACTGAGTTTGAAGACAGCATGGCGCATAGTGATATTGTTTTGGTCACTGGTGGTTTGGGACCAACCAAAGATGATATCACAAAAAAAACCATTTGTGATTTCTTTGGTGATGAATTAATCATTGACCAAGACACATTGATTCGAGTTCAAAACTTCTTTGCAAAAAGAAAGCTACCCATGTTAGAAGTAAACACCGCGCAAGCGCTGGTGCCTAGCCTATGTCGGGTAATACCAAATCTTCAAGGGACGGCGCCGGGTATGTGGTTTGAGAGAAATGGGAAGGTCTTGATTTCATTGCCTGGTGTACCTTTTGAAATGAAGGGTCTTATGGATCAATTTGTATTTGAATGGATAAAAGCACAATTTCAAATGCCCACAATCATCCACCAAACACTGATGACTATTGGCGTTGGAGAATCCTACATTGCTGATCAAATTAGTCCCATTGAAGACCAAATGATTGAATCCGGTATTTCATTGGCTTATCTTCCCAGCCCAGGAGTTGTCAAGCTGAGGCTTTCATCTTACGATCAAGTCAACGGTGCTGAAAAAATTGATGGTTTCGCTGCCAAAATAAAATCCATCTTGGGCGATGTTTTGTTCAGTATTCAGGAAAAATCCATCTATCAATACGCACATGAACTATTGTTAAAGGAAAGAAGCACCTTAAGTATAGCTGAGTCCTGCACCGGCGGAAAGTTACAAAGTCATTTCACTGACATTCCAGGCTGCAGTCAGTATTTCAGAGGAGGCATTGTACCCTATGATGCAAAATGGAAAGTTCAAATGCTGGGAATTAACCCCTGTATATTGGATAAAAACGACGTAGTCAGCGAAGCCGTCGCGATGGCAATGGCTGAACAATGCAAAGAAAAATTTCAATCCACTTATGCATTGGCAACAACAGGTTATGCCGGACCAGAGAGTCAAAACGTTGACATTCCTGTCGGTACTATTTGTATCGCTGTAGCCGGACCAAAAGGCACAACTGTCAAGACCTTGCAATTAGGAAACAATCGCGAACGCAACATCGAAACTACATGCCTACAAGTCACCAATCTTTTGAGATTAAACATTTTGAACAAATAAATGTGAACTTAAAAAATCTTGACTATATTTGCCGACCTCATTTTAGAATTAAAAATTAGAAAATATGCCACGCGTTTGTCAAATCACAGGTAAAAAGACGATTTCTGGAAACCACGTTTCTCACTCGAATATTAAGACTCGTCGTAAGTTCTATCCTAACTTGCAATACAAGAAATTTTGGTCTGAAGAAGAACAACGTTGGATTGAATTGCGTGTCACTCCTAAAGGAATGAAAACCATCAATAAAATTGGATTGGCAGCTGCGATGAAGCAAGCCAAAGCCAATGGTTTGATGGCCTAAAAAATACTGAAGCCTGAAGAAGGCCGAAAAAGCCGGCGAAAGCCGGTTTTTTTTTGTCCTTTGAACTACGCTTCATTTTATTATATTTGCCTCCTTACTATAAAACCGAAAAAAAATTACGTTACATGCGGAATAGATCGATTCTTTGGACCTTTGTCATCCTTTTGGCGGTGGCAGTATTGTACTCCTTGTCATTTGGATGGGTAGCTTCTCGCTATGAGAAGAACATTCACCAAATGGCCCTTGACTCCATTGCCTCAGCAGGCTTGGAGGGTGAAGCAGCTGACATTGCTGTATTTGAGTTGGAGCGCAAACTATTGCGTGATAGCGCAGATGCAAAGGCTTATCCTTTGTTTGATCACACTTACAGCTATTTGAAACAACATGAATTGAATCTCGGTCTTGACTTAAAAGGCGGTATGAGTGTTACCTTGGAGGTTTCTATTCCTGATTTGATTATTGCGCTTTCTGACTACAATGAAACCCCTGCGTTCACAAACGCTATTAAAGATGCCGTTGCAGCTCAGAAAAATTCAACTGAAGATTTTGTTTCTCTTTTCGAGCAATCTTGGAAAAAGCAAAATTCCAATATTGAATTGTGGACTTTGTTCAGCAACTATGAAAACAAAGATAAATTCCCAGCTAAGGCATCAGACAGCGATGTTATTTCTGCCTTAAGAAAAGAAGCTCAAGATGCGATAGACAACACTGAAAATATCATCCGCAAGCGTATTGACCAATTTGGTGTTACACAGCCCAATGTGCAGAAGCAATCATTAACAGGTCGCATCATTGTAGAACTTCCGGGTGTAAGTGACAAAGAGCGTGTACGTAAGAATTTGAAATCAACTGCCAATCTTGAGTTTTGGGATACTTACTTCAATACTGAAGTCATTGACTTGGTTGTTAAAGCCAACGAGAATTTGGGCAAAGCCAACGCACCTGAATTATTCGGTTTAACTGCTGCACCAAAAGATTCAACTGTTGCTGATTCAACTGTTGCCGTTGCTGACTCTACTAAGATCAAAGCCGATAGCCTTTTGACTCGAGAAGAGAGCCGCAAGAAGAATCCTCTTTTTGCGTATTTAGACCCACGAGTTCCGACTGGATCTTCTGTTGTTGGTATGGCTCGTGTTTCTGATACTACAGCAATCAATAAATTATTGCATCGTGCAGAGGCTAAGGCCGCATTTGCCTCAAAGCCAGACGTAAGATTGCTGTGGGGTGCAAAACCCATGTCAGGTGTGGTTAGTCTTTATGCCATCAAAGATCCCTCATTCAAAAAGAAAGCGCAATTGGATGGTAAATCCATCATTGATGCGCGTCAAGACTTTGATCCGACAACGGGCGACATCACAGTTGAAATGACCATGGATCCTGAAGTAGGTACTCCAGTTTGGAGAGACATGACCAAGAAAAATGCAGCTGATAACAATCGTGCAATTGCCATTGTCATGGACAACTTGGTATACTCTGCACCTTCTGTGAACAGCGAAATTCCTAATGGTCGCTCAGTCATCACTTTCGGAACAGGTGCACGCGACAAACAAATTGAAGAAGCCAAAGATTTGGCTGGTTTGCTGAAAGCTGGATCTTTACCTGCACCTGCTAAAATTATTGATGAAGTAACTGTTGGACCAACCTTAGGAGAAGCCAACATCAAAGCAGGTTTACTATCATTTGGTTTAGCATTCTTGGTTATTTTGATATACATGGTATTCTATTACGCATGGGCAGGTTGGGCCGCTAACGTAGCCTTGATTGCCAACTTGTTCTTCATGATTGGCGCCTTGATCTCTATTGGTGGATCATTGACGTTGCCTGGGATCGCTGGTATCGTTTTGACCATGGGTATGGCGGTAGATGCCAACGTATTGATCTATGAGCGTGTTAAAGAAGAATTGCGTTTGGGCAAGCCCATCACCGCAGCTATGAACGACGGTTTCTTGAAAGCCGTAAGCGCCATCATAGATGGTAACGCAACTACATTAATCACTGGTTTGGTATTGTTGGTAATCGGAACTGGCCCGATTAAAGGTTTCGCAACTACTTTGATTATCGGTATTTTCACCACACTTTTCACTGCCATCATCATCTCCCGTTTGATTTTGTACAAGCGTCTAGAGAGCAAGAAGCCTATCACTTTCTACAGCAACATCACCAAAAACTGGTTCACCAAAATCAACTATGATTTTGTGACCAAGCGCAAGATGTACTATGCCTTCTCTTTGATTGTTATCGGTGCTGGTATGGTTTCTTGGGTAACACGTGGTTTCAATATGGGTGTTGACTTTGCTGGTGGTACTTCATACAAAGTAACTTATGAAACAGCCATGGATGCTGAGTCATTGAGAGGTTCTATGAATCAATTTTTGGTTGAAGAAAACGGAAATGTTGCAGCTACTTCTGTTCAAAGCATTGGTAACGACAACAAATCATTCAAAATCACTACCAACTTTTTGATTGACTCAAAAGACAATAACGTAGATGAAATGGTTACGGCCAAAGTAAAAGAAGCATTGGATGCCACTGGAGTAAAATACGTTGTTGATTCATCATACAAAGTAGATGCTACTATGTCAGATGACTTCCGCAAAGAAGCCATTTGGTCAACCGTAATTGGTTTGATCTTGGTGGGTATTTACATCTTTATCCGATTCAGGAAATGGGAATTTGCTGTTGGTGCAGCTGCTGCGTTGGCGCATGATGCATTGGTCGTTGTTTCTGCCTTTACATTATTGAATGGAATTGTTCCTTTCTCTATGGAAGTGAATCAGAATTTCATTGGAGCCATTTTGACTGTAATTGGATACTCCATCAACGATACCGTGGTTATCTTTGACCGTATCCGTGAGTACTTCAATACACGTCGTAATCCAGAGTTGAAGTCAACCATCAACGATGCGTTGAATAGCACCATGGGTCGTTCTATCAACACCTCGATGACTGTCTTGTTGACGCTCTTGGTGATGTTCTTCTTCGGAAGTGATGATATCAAAGGGTTCTGCTTTGCGATGATTATTGGAGTTATTTCTGGAGTATATTCCACTCTCTTCATCGCTTCTCCGATTGTTGTTGACATGCGCAGTTGGATGTCTAAAAAAGAAGAAAAGTCAGCTGAGTAATCGCTGGAAAATAATTCAAATAAAATGAGGGGCTCACATCAGAGCCCCTTATTTTTGCAACATGAGTACGGGCGAGATCATCATCATTCTATTTGTGTATCTTTTGTTTTTTGGAGCAAAGGGAATACCAAGTTTGGCCCAAACCATGGGGAAGGCAGTTTATCAATTTAGAAATGCCGCCAAAGATGTTCAAGATGAAATTATGAAAGGCGCCAAGGACATTCAAAAAGAAGTTCAGACACCTTTGGATCAAATGGACATCACCGCTACTGAAGAGACTCCGCAAAAGCGCGAGAACCAGCAAGCATCCTGATGGCTATTGTTCAAACCAATATACTTTGGCAAGATGGTCTTGAATCTTTGATTGTCCTAAAAGACTACTTCGCACATTACGGTTCAGCTCTTCATCCAGAAAAAATACTAGAACAGGATGGCATAGAACTCCACCAAAACGCCATCACCGTTTTTGGCAAAAAACATTTAGAGCCAAGGCTCACTGCTTGGATGGGTCCATGCTACCGCTACAGCAATATTCAATGGCATAAGCAACCTTTAAGCCCATTGATTCTTCAAATGATCCATGAGCTCCAAGACCCCTGCCCCTTCGTGTTCAATGCTGTTCTAATCAATTACTACAGAAATGGGCAAGATAGCATGGGTAAACACCGAGACAACGAACCTGAAATAGATCAAAGTGTTATTGCTTCTGTCTCGTTTGGCGCCACACGGTTAATCCGATTCACCTCGCCACTATTGCAAAGAAAAATAGACGTTTCACTTAATCATGGCGACCTATTGATCATGAAACATATGCAGGAAAGATGGTATCATGAGTTACCGAAAAGAGCTGGAATACCTCATGCGAGGCTCAATCTC
>CAZNVU010000025.1:0-24656 GCA_964576575.1 uncultured Chryseobacterium sp. | reverse complement strand
TGATGTAAATACCCATCACCAAGACAAACCAGCCGAAAGCAGGCTTTAATTTCGCTCCATCTATTTTCTTGGATAAACTGCTACCTAAGAATATTCCAATCACCGCAGCACATGTAACCGACAATAACAATGTCCAATCCAATTGTGCATGACCCAACTCCCCTGTAAAACCGAACAATGATTTGGCAGCTATTATGAGCAAAGATGTGCCAACAGCTTCCTTCATGGGCAATTTGGAAAGCACCACCAAAGCAGGAATAATGAGAAAACCTCCCCCAGCACCAACTAAACCTGTAAGGACACCTACAACTATTCCCTCGATAAATATAAATGGATAATTGAAAACTTGGGCACCTTGATTGTTATCCTGAGCCTTTCCTTTTCTAATCATGCTGTAGGATGCGGTTATCATCAAAATGGCAAAAAGAACCATCAAGAAAATTGACTTGGTGACTTCAAAGTTTCCAATGTTTATCAATGAAGTTGGAATCAAGGGAACAATCAATGATCGGGTTAAATAAACGGCAACAATTGAAGGGATTCCAAAAATAATGGCTGTTTTTAAATTGATCAAACCGCTCTTGAAGTATTGAACAGAACCTACGGCACTTGTTGCTCCAACAATGAAGAGGGAATAACCTGTTGCCAAAACAGCGTCTACACCAAAAACATAAACCAATACGGGCACGGTTAATATGCTTCCTCCTCCGCCAATCAAGCCCAAGGAAACTCCTATGAGCACTGATAACAAATAGCCTACAATCATCATATTCCTTTGTTCTTTTTCTGATTCTTCGGCAAAATTGAGATAACCTACCTCATTTATTCTGTAACCGTTGTTACACAGAAGTTATTTTTCAGCGAATGATATTCATCTCCTTGATTAGATGATCAGCATTGGCATACACATCAATTACCCAAAGAACATAACGCATATCAACCATGATGTTCCTGCAAATACTAGATTGGAAGTAATAATCACTCATGGTGCTTTCCCAAGATCGATCAAAGTTGATTCCTACCAAATGACCTTCAGCATTGAGCGCTGGAGAGCCGCTATTTCCTCCCGTAGTGTGGTTGCTTCCGGTGTAGCAAACTCTCAACTGACCATCTTCCACATAATCTCCAAAAATCTTGTAACGATACAATGAATCCAAAGTTGGACTGATGTTAAAATCATAGTTACCAGATTGATACTTCTGAATTATACCATCAGTGGTGGTGTAATAATCATAAACCACACCATCACGTGGCTTGCTTCCCTGAACTTTTCCATAAGCTACACGAAGCGTGCTGTTGGCATCGCACCAATTGACAGAAGCATCCTTTGCAACAGACAAAACCTGAACCCACTGTTGCAAAGCTTTGTCCATTTCTGCATTGCAAATCTGAACTTTGGGTTGCACTACTTTGCTGTGCTGATCATACAATGCTAATGCCGTCTTGTAGATGGGGTCATTTTCTATTCTTTTAAAATCTCCTTTAAGGAAAGCTGCTTTCATTTGCTGGGAGTCTACAAATAGACTTCCCTCTAACAGGGTGTACAACACCCCTCCCCAATCATCCTCATTCTCACTTAAAAGATCTCTGAAAACCTGCCCTTCCAACCTACCACTAACCTTTTGGGTTAGCAACGGAGCAAATTCAAACAATAAATCGCGCTCAGTCATTGGATCAAAATCTTTGTAAAAGGTTTCAAACTCAACCCACTTCTCGGAAGCTGTAGTGTTCCAATTTTCTCGATTGGCCATGACCGTTTTCATTCTATTGGCCATTCTAAAAAGTTCAGGCCCACTATTCATGAATTCTGAAAATGCCGCATTGGCCAACAAATAACTGCCGTATTCTCGGTACAATGAATCGATTAAAATTGCAGGGGTAATTGGCATCATTGCCGCCAATTTCTCTTCTTGTGCTTTCTTTAAAGCAACAGCGTCATATTTGGTAAGTCCTTGTAAAGCACCTTTCCATTTGATGTATGCATTGGCAACATTACTCTGCTTGGCAGCATACTGAATGCGAACTTTATCAGAAGAAAACATCCTGTCTTTCAACACCTTCATGGCGGCTTCACGCATTTCTATCCTCAATGGGAGCATGCTTTCTGTTACAAATTGAATCGCTGACGATGGTAAAAAATGCTCGGTCCTTCCTGGGAAACCATATATCATGGTAAAGTCATTTTCATGAACACCTTTGGTATTTACGGTAAAGAACTTCTTGGGTTGGTAGGGTTTGTTTTCCGCATTGTAGGGCGCAGGCTCATTATTGGAACCTGCATAAATTCTGAAAACAGAAAAATCACCTGTGTGTCTGGGCCAAACCCAATTGTCTGTATCCCCACCAAACTTACCAATATCAGAGGGTGGAGCCCCTACCCAACGGATATCATTGTAGGTTTTTAATACAATTCTATAAAACCTAGTTCCGTAGTTGTATTCTCTGACAAAAGAGGAAAATTCACCTCCCTTGGTTTGCCATTCCATTCCAAATGGACCACGCATCTCCTTTTCCCATTGGAAACCAGATGGCAATTGAGATTCTTTGGACAGCATCAACTTTACTTCATTCAAGCGCTTACTATACTCCTCCGTTTGAACACCTAGCATCTTTCCATTGACATCAGCTGTCACCTCTTCAATGCTTTGCACCATGCTGATGGTTAGACCTGGACAAGGTTTCTCCTCTGTAGGAGACATCGCCCAAAAACCTTTGGTTAGGTAATCATTTTCCACTGAACTATGTTGTTGGATATAATCAAAGCCGCAATGGTGGTTGGTCAATAGCAAACCTTGATTGGAAACAATTTCTCCTGTGCAACCCATATCAAACCATACTACTGCATCTTTCAAACTTGGTTGAGTAACACTATACAAATCCTGCGATTGCAACTTCAAGCCCTTGGCTTGCATGTCCCCAATAACTTTATCCAACTCAGATGGAATCCACATTCCTTCTTGAGACCAACCTGCGACGGTTGCTATAAAAAACAACCCTATTAAACTATATCTCATCTTCATCTTTTTTAGTCTTTTTAAATTTCCAAAAATTAATATTTACTCCTACTTGCCATTTGGCCAAGTCAGGCAATTGAGCTCCATTATTGATAAATGGAGATGCTTTGAATAAATGATTTGCGCGATAAATGACATGAGCTGCCCACAATCCTCTTCCGACACGCAATTCATATTCATATCCCCACTTGCGGATGTATGTCAATCGAGTAAATGTACTGTTCACTCTTCTGGCTCCAAGGTTTACTGTTGGGTCCGGTGAATCTGATTGTGCCAAAATGTTGGAAAAATTCCAAAATCCATTGCAACCCAAATCCACAAATGTTCCAATGCGTCCGCCCTTGTTGCTTAACTTCCATCTAACAAAAAAGCCGAGGGGTACCGCAAACTGTTGCAGCACTTGTGATTGATGCACGACACCTCCTGATAGTGGTTGCTGATTGTTCTGAGCGATATTCAACATGTTCCATTTGATACCCGTGCTGTAGCCCAAGGCAATGGGTCTATTTTGTTTAAAGACTACACGATTCTCCGTTTGAATATTCAATGATGATCCAGATGTAGCGTAAAAATAATCATCTTGACCTATTGGTAAATAGGTCAAAACACAAAGGGTTCTCGCATTGAACGGAGAAATCTTCTCTCCGCTATCCTCTTCATTGCGCTGGATGACAGAAGGTACACGGCGGTGCAACAAGATATTCTGAGTCAACCCAGTGAACTGGGATGCCATGGTGATGATAAAAAACAACCCCCAACTTCTCATTCGAACTTCCATATTGCCATCTGTTTTTTATTGCTCACCCGCACAATGCATGGAGCATGTTTCTTGAATTCATACATCCCTAAACTACCTTCAGGATTGGGTTGAGCCACCCAATATTCATGAAGAACGCCATTTTCCCTTTCAATATGAAAATAAAAAAGTTCTTCATTTTCAAGACTATCAGCTGTTACAGGAGACCAGTGAACTACTCTGATTTCTGTTAGTTGATCTGATAAATCTTCAGTGAAAAACTCATAGTTGTCCAATGTGTCTGTTTCTTGTCCCAGAAAATAAGACGCCTGAGGAATGCCGAAGCCGTGTGCATAATCATAATATGGGTAAAGATCCGATGCAATTTGAACTTGATCAAAAAGATCAGAAGCTTTCCACTCTGGGTGTTGCTCTTTCATACAAGCGACAAATCCAGCCACCAAAGGGCAGGAAAAAGATGTGCCTTGCTCGTATGACATTTCATTGTTTGCAGAAACAAAAACAACTCCTTTGGCTACAACATTGGGCTTCATTCGCAAATCATGTGTTGGTCCTACCGAACTAAAATCACATTTAAGGCCATTGGGTGCGCATGCCCCAACTGTCAATACATGCGGGGCATCGCCTGGCGCTCCAATAATTTCCCAAGGTCCTTGATCTGCATTGCCCGCGCTATTCAACACCAATACGTTCTTTTCTAAAAAAGCTTTCTCAGCTGCCCGAGAAATCAAACTGGATCCATTCATCTGAGTGCGTCGATACAATTGATTGCTGTATATCAAGGATGAGGTGATGATTTGAGCACCTTTACCCACAGCCCATTCCAGTGCCTCTACCCAACGAACTTCCTTAACAAGTCTAGATGAATTAGCCTGCTCAGCTCGTGCTAACAAATACTGGCTATTAATTGCCAAGCCCAATTGCTGCACATTGTCTTTGCCTGCCAAACAAGACATCACCGATGTGCCATGCGTGCTTTGACGTTCCACATTGTTATCCTTTTCTACAAAATCATACGTATCCAAAATACGTCCCTCTCCAATTATGTGCTGAAACAAAGAATCATTGAAAAAACCAACAAAGCCTGCGTCCAATACACCAATGACTACTCCCTTACCTGTAAATCCTTTTTTAATCCATTGCTCTCCCTGCATCATGGTAATTTGATCATAGTAAACACGCTCTGTGCTATCAGAAATCTTAACCAATGGAGAATCATCATGTGAAGTGACTTGCGCGTATGCATTTAAATCCCGCTCATTTGAATAACACCATGATGAATCTACCCAAATGGGTTGTTCCATACTCATGTTCCAATCTTGCACTCCAACGGCATGAAACCAAGAGGAGTAACCAACCGGAACATGTTGGCAAACTTTTCCCAAGTCATCATAGTTCAATGATGGCGCTAGAAAAAGCCAACAATCCTGTGCTGAAGCAATCCTCGAAAAAAACAATAAAAAACAGATAAGCGTCTGAAACAGCATGTCAACAAAGATAAGTGCAGCAGAACAATTAAACATCCAATTTGTTAGTCTTTCATGCAAGTAAAAACCATAGAGTCCAAATGTTTTATTCCGCAACCTTTGGATAAGGTTTGGGATTTTTTCTCCTCACCTTCCAATCTCAACGCAATTACACCAGATGATTTGCACTTTGAGATACTGACTGATTTAACCAACAAGAAGATGTATCCAGGAATGATCATTCGGTACAAAATTCGTCCGTTGATGAACATCCCCATGCCTTGGACCACTGAGATCACGCATTGTACAGAAGGTAAAATGTTTGTGGATGAGCAACGATTTGGGCCCTACGCCTTTTGGCACCACCAACATTTTTTTGAGGCCACTGAAGGCGGTGTTTGGATGACAGATATTGTTCACTATGCAGTTGGATGGGGACCATTGGGTTGGATTGCAAGCAAAGTGCTCGTGGATGCCAAGCTGAAGCATATCTTTGATTACCGCGAAGGAAAAGTTGCAGAACTCTTCGGCAAAGGATAAGGCCTGCCTATCTTTGCAATATGGCCGTTGTTATACAAAACAAAAAAGCACACTTTAGATACCACCTCACCGATCATTTCACGGCGGGTATTGTCTTGTTCGGCCCAGAAATCAAGAGCATTAGAGCTGGAAAGGCTAACATTGCAGAAGCATATTGCAGAGTAATTCGCGGTGAAGTTTTTGTTTTCAATATGTATATAGCTCCATATTCCAATGCAGGTTATATCAAAATATCAGAGCGACGCGAAAGAAAACTCTTGCTGAATCAAACAGAAATTCTCAAGATGACCCGCAAGTTAAAGGACACTGGAGTGACCATTGTGCCCGTCAAATTGTTTATCAATGAGAAGGGCTGGGCCAAAATGGAAATAGCTATTGCCAAAGGAAAAAATGTTGGAGATAAACGAGAAGATGCAAAGTCTAAAGATCTCAAACGAGAAATGGACAGGGGTCTTGCGGATTAAAAGATCTTGGCCATAAATGGGACGAGGGATACGGATCCTTTTCTTTCCAATTCTTTTCATCTGACCAATTACCCGAAACAGATCTAAATTTCAATTGAGTCCCTAATACATCCAAGAATTTGTCGCGTGGCAATTCAACCGCCCCCATCCTAGATAGAAACGGTGTTGGTTTCTGCACATCTAGCAATTTCCATTTCTTTTCTCTTAAGAATTGAATCAAATAAAGTAAAGCAAACTTTGAGGCATTGGGTTCAAGGTGATACATGGACATTCCGTAAAAGACCCTTCCTATAGCAACTCCCATTAATCCCCCTACCAATTGCCCTTGAAATCTGGCAGACAATGAATGAGCGTAACCAACATCATACAATTTAGCATACACATCTTGAACTTGTCCGTGCAGCCATTGATTTTCCAGTTGAGGCCTTGAACATTTCTGCATTACATGAATGAAATCAGTATCCCAATGAAATGACCAACCTTTAGGAACAATCCAATTTTGTGCAGAATTATGGAGATGAGGAAAAATGACCGACCGTTGCTCAGGTGAATACCATTGAATATCCTCTCCTTCTCCAAAGTTCAAATAGCAGCCTCTCTCAAATGCTTTGAGCACCCTAACCCAATGCAAATCACCGCCAATCGCTACGCGATCACCATCCATTTCATTTTTATAAGGAAACCAAAGTTCCTTTGGATCCAATACCCACAAAGACATTTGACAAAGGTAAAGGGTGCAATTGATGGATTGTTCGCATAAATTATGCGAGATTATGCGCATAAATTTTTAGCTTCGCTTAGTGTTTATCCCATGGCTATCTGAGCGATTAAAAAGTGATCTTCCGGGTTCTCAGGCGCACGCCACCATTTGGTCTTATCCCAGGAATAGTGTATCTGAAGGGCTAACAATGAATCCCCCGCCAAGACATTCCGCTGTTGCAATGATTTTGAATCCCAAAGCAAAGCATCAATTTGAATTGCTTTATATCGTCCGCAGTTCTTTTGGGATACATGGTGGCCAAGTAGCATTTCCCGGAGGGAAAATAGAACCATTTGAAAATGAACTTCAATGCGCCATTCGAGAAACACATGAAGAAATTGGTCTTCAACTCAGTGAATTGGACTTCATCGGAAAATTGTCTTCCGTTTTTATCCCTCCTAGCCACATGATTGTGCACCCACATGTATTTGTTATAAAAGACAAAACCAATCATTTTAATCTTACTGAAGAAGTGGATCTTGTTTTTTGGATTGAGCACCATCAAATTACACCCGATAAAATCATTGTTCAACCCCATTATCTCAAAGCTTTTGACGAAACCCGCCCAATCAAAGGAATACCATTTCAAGGTCAATTTCTATGGGGTGCAAGCGCGATGCTCACTGTAGAACTAATGCATCTGCACCAAGAATATCTATTTTTGATGAACGAAAAGACCTAAAGCTGGTACAGCATCACAATGAAAATCCAATCCCTCACCCAATATCATCATTGGACCGATGAACGCTTGATGGAGGCTTTAGCCAATAAGGAGCATCGTGCTTTTGAAGTTTTATACAGTCGCTATTCAAAGCCTGTCTTCGGTTATTTCTATCGCATGCTGTGGAAAAATAGAGAACTGGCGAACGATTTTACGCAAGATTTGTTCACTAAAATCATAACCTATGCCCCTCAGTTTGACACCAAACGTCCCTTTAAAACTTGGATGTACAGCATGGCCAATAACTTATGTAAAAATGAATATGCCAAGGCCGAGGTGAGAAGCAAGGCCATTATGGAAGTACCAACCAAACAGCAATCAGAAAGCATTCAAAACATGGATTTGGCACAGTTCAAATCAAAGCTCAAGCAACTGATTCATGACCTTGATCCCATCAAAAAAGAAACCATTGAACTGCGTTTTTTTCAAGAGCTGAGTGTGCCTGAAATTGCCAATGCCATGGCGGTCAGTGAGGGGACGGTGAAATCTCGAATATTTTACATTTTAAAAGATTTCCAGAGAGAGCTAGCTGTTTTCAAAGAGATATTGGGCATTATTTTATTCACTATTATTTTCAGGTAAATGGGCGCAAAACAATACATCAGTGAAGATTTTGAAACACTATTGATTCAAAAATCATTTGAGCAATTACTGCCAGAAGAAAAAACTTTTGTGTTGCAGCATGTTCAAGGACAGGAAGAGTACGACCAATTGCGCCAATTGTTTTTTCAAGTCATTGAATTGGGGCAAGAAGACGACAATTTGGTTCCCGACCCTATGGTGAAACAACATCTAGATAAGCTGTTTGAAGACAAAAGCAACAATATGATTCCGTGGTATCGACAACCGCTTTTTTGGTCGGGAATATCTGGAATAGCTGCCCTTTTTGTTTTTGCATTCTTCTGGCTGAACCGACAGGGAAATTCACCACAAATGATAGCTGACAATCAAATTATTCAAAATGAAAATGCTATCAAATCAGAGCGAGATTCAATGCAGGAAAATCCTGTTCCGCAAAACAATGAAATACAATTTGTATCCCCTGAAGCCAACATCACGGTTGAGGAAAGCGAGGTAACCATTTCGAATGCTGATTATATTCCAATGATCAAGATGCAGGAAACTCCCCCAAGGGACAATGTATCTGAAGTGAAAGATCAAGATTTTGCAACAGTAACTTCATCTGATGAACAGCTTAATCATCCGGGTATATTTGAAGAAAAAACAAAAGTTTTAGGGATTGCTCAATACAAAAAAGGCAATGATGTTTTGGTAGCTGAGTTACAATCCATCATGAAAGAATTACAACCAGAAAAAAACCAAAAAAGCAAAACAACCAGTCAGGAAACTACAACACTAAAAAAAGAAGCGGACACTAAAACAGCAACTTCCAATATTCTTTATAGCGGTAAATATTATTTCAAAATCACTGTCAATGAACAAGGTAAGTTGCAGGATATCATCATTCTTAAGAGTCCCAATCTTGGATCAGAGTGGGACAAAAAAATATTGAAACAAATGAAGAAACAAATTGGGGCTTTTCAATCCATAGAAATCGATGGGAAAGCAGTGGCCTCTGAAAATATCATACCCGTTCAGGTCGATTTTGAATAATGGCACAATTTGAATTAACATTCCTTATCAGGGAGGCGTTGTGAAATATTGATTGGATTTTTACCTTCGCCAAAATCAAATTTAGCAACCATGAAGAAGTATTATTTTTTGATGTTCATGATTTGCCTTAGTGCTTTGGTCATTGCGCAATCCAAAGTACAAGTTAGAATCAAGAAAGAAGTGAATGGTAAAGTCCAAATGGAGATAAAAGATTTTATTCTGCAACCTGGACAAGATTTGAATGATGCGCTCATAGAAAATGGCATAGATAAGACAGGTGCACAGGAATTTTCCATCTCAATTGAAGAAAACAATGTCAACGGAAAATCAACGCCTGACAACAGTGTTCCATTCGACATGTTTTCTCAGATACCTTTTGAGCAAATGCCATCACACGCGCTGAATAAACCATATCTTGGAATAACACTAAAAAATGAGGAGGAATTTCCTGTCATCACAGACATACAACGCTTGTCCCCTGCCGACCATGCTGATTTAAGAATTGGTGATCAGATTATAAAAATTGACAATCAAAGAATGGAATCAGCACAAGATGTTGTGGCGTTTATTCAAACCAAACAGCCTCATGATGATATTGAATTAAAAATCAAAAGACACAATAAGAATTTCAAGGTGAGAGTCCAACTTTCTACTCTTCCTGGTGCAGGTATTTCTTATCCCTTCAACCCTCAAGCACCTCTATTTAACATGCAACCCATGGATATAGACAGCCTATTCGAATCACCAAAAGCTTTTCTTGGGGTGATTCCAAGTAATGACTTTGAGGAGGGATCTGGAGTTAAAGTAGACAGTGTAATTCTAGGAAGTAGTGCTGCATCAATGGGCATTCTTAAGGGAGACATTATCATTGCCATCAATGGAAATGGAATTGCTGACTTTGAGGGTTTACGGGATATTGTAGGACAAGCAAAGCCGGGTACATCTTGCGAAGCTACCATTATCAGAAATGGCAAAACCGAAATTCTCCAAGGTGTCTTTGGTGCCAAGAACATGATCATCAAAGACGGATACAGAATTTATCAAAATGATAAGGGCCTAGATGATCAAGGCAACATCAATTTGGATTTTGAGTTGGATTGGAACAATGGAATGTTGGACAGTTTGTTCAGCAAGCAAATCAACATCAATATGGATTCACCCAGTCAGCAACTGGTCATCAAAAATTACACACCAGAGCAATTGAAAGACATGGGGAAAGCTGATGGGGAATTAGAGCAAATATCCTACATCCCAAACGGTGAAAAACAAATTTTAGACCTACAATTTTCACAATCCCAACCGTTCACCTACCGGGTCATCATTGAGGATTCCAATCAGGGTATTTTATTTTCTGATGAAAGATTAAAACCCGTTACGGAGTGTAAGAAAACCATTTCGTATGAAAGTTGGAACAAAGGAGAATACGCATTAAAAATTTATTGTAATGATGTTTTGGTCATTGCTCAGCGCTTGATTCTTCAATAATTTCTTGCCAAATTCCTTGAATATTGTGATCCGTCAGCCATTGGTTGACGGTTTCTTTTTGACCTAAATTAAAAGTGTAAACAAGATAACATGCATCCGATTGCGTGATGTTCACCTTTTCCGCTTGTTGTTGTTTAAGAAATTGTATAACCGCAGGAAACTGCTCATAAGTGCAGCTTACTTGAAGGGTCACCTTCCATTCCTTTTGCTCAATTCCAGCATCTTCAATTGCGAGTTCTGCTGCTGTTCGGTAGGCCTGAATCAACCCACCGGCACCCAATTTTGTACCACCAAAGTAACGCACCACTAACACCAAACATTGCGTCAAATGTGCTGCCATTATGGCGCCGAGAATTGGCCGTCCAGCAGTTCCCGATGGTTCTCCATCATCACTGCTTTTTGCAAAAACACCTTCTCTTCCTAGACGAAAGGCCCAACAGACATGGTTGGCATCAAAGTAGTTAGATTTAAACTTTTTAATAATGGCCTTGCATTGTTCTTCACTCGAAACCTCAAAAGAAAAACCCAGGTGCTTGCTTGCCAAAACCCTATGATTAGATAAACCTGGCTTAGCCAAGGTTTGATAAAACTCCATCAAGAAATCGGATTGAGAATCACACTAAATACAATAATTCCATTGGGGTCACGATCAAAATACAACTTGTTTAATGCTCCCAAAATAGAATTGGCTCTGAAGTAACTGGTATGCAATTTATTCTCTCCCAACAAAGTCCATTGAATGGTGTAGCTACTCTCCTCCTCTTTGTGGTATTGCACATACTTGAGCATTTGTCGAAAGCACTCTTCAGCGGAGTCCGCCTCACATGCGTGAAAAAGAAAGCGCTGATTATGAAGCGGATTAAACGTAAACAACTGCAGAGAAACTTTGGTTTTGCTCTTTTTCACTTGGAAGCTTAAGTTCTCTTTTCCAATGGTAATGTATTTACCAATCTTTCCCTTGAGCTCTTCTATTTCGGCCACGCTTTTTGCCATATCAATCCAATTTTTGAAACTCAGAATTATTACTTTTATATTCCGGAATAAAGGCCTTTAGCTTAGCCACCATCGCATCGTTATCTTGTTTTCCAAAAAGGTCAATCAGTTCCACAATCCAAGTACTTACTTCATCCCAATCATAACTACGCACCTTGGCAATCATTATTTTCTCATGCTTTGTTGGCTGTGTAGTTTCCTGATCACTCAAAACCTCCTCATATAATTTTTCTCCTGGGCGAAGTCCTGAAAATTGAATTTCCATATCTACATCCAATACAAAACCCGACAACTGAATCATCTTTTTGGCCAAGTCTACAATCTTCACTTTCTCTCCCATATCAAATACAAAAATTTCACCTCCTTCTCCCATATATCCGGCCTGCAACACCAATTGCACAGCTTCCGGAATTGTCATGAAATAACGTGTAATTTCAGGATGTGTGACCTTCACAGGGCCTCCCGATTCTATTTGCTGTTTAAAGATCTTTACAACGGAGCCATTTGACCCTAAAACATTTCCAAATCGAGTTGTAATAAAAGCCGTTGCAACATTTCCATTTAAACTCTGGACATAAATCTCTGCTGCACGTTTAGAAGCCCCCATGACATTGGTAGGATTAACAGCCTTATCAGTGCTAACCATAACAAACATTTCCACATCATATTCGACTGCCAAATCCGCCAATACTTTTGTTCCCCAAACATTGGTCAAAATGGCTTCAGAAGGATTGCTCTCCATAAGTGGGACATGCTTATAGGCTGCAGCATGAAAAATAACATTGGGTTTAAAAGCCTCGAACACCCGCCGTATCCGATCCTCTTTTCTAACATCACCTATTACATACTCTACTACCGGACTTTGTAAAGCTCCTTCCAACTCAAACAAAGGTGTTTCTCCTTGATCCAATGCAACAACAACTTTAGGGTCAAATTGAATAAGTTGTTTCACAATTTCAGATCCAATACTTCCTGCCGCACCAGTAACCAAAACCGTTTTTCCTTGAATCCATTGCGCAACACCAGCCCCATCAATTTTGATTTCATTGCGATTCAGCAACTCTTCTATCGCCACCTCCTTAATCTGCTTGGCGCTCAATTGACCATTCACCCAATGCTGAATGCTTGGCACCTCACTCAATTTACAGGCATAATCCAAAGCTAATCGCTTCCATTGATTTTTAATGATTTGATCTTGAGATGTAATCGCCAATAAAATCTCATCAACCTTTCCTTCAACCAATAACTGAATAGCGTCTTTGTGCGACAAAATCAACATCCCCTCGACTCTGTTATTTACCCATTTATTACTTGGATCAGTCCAAAATCGGATTCGTTGAACAGATTTATCATCGCCGGATAACGCTCTTTTTGTCATTCGAGCCAAATCTCCCCCACCAACGAGCAAAACGTTCTTTTGATCACCTGCTGCATCCAACATGGCTACCTGATAACTCCATTTAACACCTGCTCTAAAAACAAACAAAGCAAACAAAGACAACAAATAGGCAATCATTAAAATGCTAACTGGTACAGCATACAGTCCATCATCGGACCAATACCTGCGGGAGAAACTCCAAACAAAGAGCATTGCGACTGCCAAGCTTAACGTAACAAACAATCGGAAGCTATCTTGAGCGCTGGTATAACGTATAATGCCTTGGTAAGTCTTTCCCAATAAAAATGCTATTGAGCATCCGATTAACCAAAACGGCAAAAAAGACAATCCTTTTGACCACTCTTCAGAAGGAGGGTGAAATTCAAAACGCAGCAAATAGGCCAAAAAAAATGCAAAACAAACCCCGATGAGATCAACCAAAAAGATTATCCAACGGGGCGTTGTATTTTGAGGCAATATAAGCATCAATAAATGTTATCTTGAGATCACGACGGCGCTTGCACCGCCACCTCCATTGCAAATAGCTGCTCCACCCCATTTGGCATTGTTCTGCTTCAACACATGTATCAATGTAACCAAAATTCTGGCCCCTGAGCAACCCAGCGGGTGACCCAATGAAACAGCGCCGCCATTAACATTAACTCGCGCAGCATCTAAATTCATCTTTTTGATGTTAACCAAGCCAACAACAGAAAACGCCTCGTTCAACTCACAATATTCCAAATCTTTTACTTCAATTCCAGCTTTGTGCGCGGCAATTGGCAATGCCAAAGCTGGCGTTGTTGTAAACCACTCGGGAGCTTGCTCGGCATCCGCATATCCTGAAACTTCAGCCAACGGAGTAAGACCCATTGCTAACATTTTTTCTTCACTCATCAATATCAAAGCTGCAGCGCCATCATTCATGGTGGATGCATTGGCAGCAGTTATTGTTCCGTCTTTGTCAAATGCAGGACGCAACGATGGAATCTTATCAAAAGAAACGTTTTTACATTCCTCATCCTCTGCAACAACCACATCACCCTTCTTCCCTTTAACCGTTACCGGAACAATCTCCTCAGTAAACTTCCCGTCAGCCCACGCGGCTTGAGAGCGCTTATAAGATTCTATAGCAAAGGCATCTTGCTCCTCTCTAGAAAATTGATGCTCCTTGGCGCAGAGTTCAGCCGCATTTCCCATAGCGTAATTATGGTAAACATCAGTTAATCCATCCTTGGCCAATCCATCAATCATCTGAACATTACCATATTTGTTGCCCCATCTCATGTTGGGAGAATAAAATGGAACTTGGCTCATGCTTTCCATTCCACCTGCAATAACTACATCACTATCACCGCATTTAATGCTCTGCGCAGCCATCATAACGGCTTTCATCCCAGAGGCGCAAACTTTATTTACTGTGGTACATTGTACGTTATCTGGCAAGCCTGCAAACTTTGCAGCCTGTCTGGCTGGGGCTTGACCCAAATTGGCCTGAAGAACACTGCCCATGATTACCTCATTGACGGTGCTAACATCTAAACCAATGCGATCTACAGCACCTTTGATAGCAACGGCACCCAATTGTGTTGCAGAGATGGAGGACAATGCACCACCAAAACTTCCCAAGGGAGTTCTTACTGCTGAAACGATGAAGACTTTTTTCATATCATTATTATTGGCCCAAATTTCGCAAGGAATCACCCTGATACCAAATATTAATGCGGTTAACAAGTATTTAATAAATGGAATCCACAGAATCAACGGAGTGAATTAATTTTAGAAACAAATATTTCGCATGAGAAAACATCTTTTTTTAACACTTACTTTTTTGTTTTTCGCAACAACATCTGGTCTTACCCAAAAGGTTGTAAACTTCTCTACAGATAAGGCTGAATTTATCAAACAACTGACTGGACTGTTCAATGAGCAACGCAAAGGAACAGGAAAAGATATCATAGAAAAACAGTTGGAACCAATATGGGTGAAAAATCCTGTTTTCAGTTCTGACCAAGAAAAAAAGATCATTGAAACTTTGGATTTGATGTTAGACATGAAAGTCAAAGTTTTTCCGGATTTTGAAAAATATATTTTATGCCTCGTCAGTTTAGGCGATAAACCGATTACACCAAAAACTTTCGACAATTGGTCTGCAACATTAAATGCAATTCTAAGAGACAAAAAAAACAAAAGACATTTCACAGTGTTTGTAGAAACCTCTCTTGAGCTTTTCAGAGATAACAAAATATACGAATCTGAATCTGTCTCCTGGAAAATCTTTGGCGGCAATTATCTGTTTGCTCTTGACTCCGTTGCCCACATTGACTTTGAAAGTATAAAGCTATCCTGCTCCAGTAAAGGAGATAGCTCTATTATTTATAACACCAAAGGCACTTACTATCCATCGACCTCCAGATTTTCTGGCATTGGAGGAACAATGAATTGGAAACGCGCTGGACTTGATCCCAATACAACTTATGCTGAAATACCAAAGTATCTGATCAAAATCAAAACCAGCTCATTCATCGTTGACTCAGCGGTGTTTTACACTACCTACTTTGACAAACCACTACTGGGTAAATTGACAGAAAAAATCATCGCTGGAAAAGATGAAGAGAGCGCGAGTTATCCAAAATTCGAATCCTTTTTTCAGCGCTTTGAAATTGAAAATATTGTTCCCGGAATAAACTATGAAGGTGGTTTCACAATGAGCGGCTCCAAGTTCAATGCTTCGGGAACACCAGAGAATCCTGCGCAATTGGTATTCCTAAAAGATAACAAACCCTTTTGTTTTATATCGGGTTTATTTTTTGAACTGAAGCCCGAGAGATATTTGGCCAATCACGTTAGGGTGAAATTCATTGTAGGGAATGACTCCATTACCCATCCTGATCTGAATATGAACTTCACGATAAAAACACGTGAATTGGTTTTAAACAGAACTGAGCTAGGACTTTCAAAAAGTCCGTACTCAGACACCTACCATCAAACCGATTTGTACTTTGAGTCACTTCTTTGGATGATTGATGAGCCTATGATCTATTTTGGAAAAGCAAAAGGAAGTACCCAGGTGTTTGCTGCATTTGAATCAAGTACGTACTTCTCAAAAAAACGCATGAGTTCCTTAAGTGGAATAAGCAGCACAAATCCACTTCATGATCTGTATGCATCTTTCAAAAAGTTGAAAGTGACTCAGATGACCACACAAGACTTGTCTTATGACACTCGATTTGCAGAAGAGGAGTGGCACGTGGTCATTATTGACCTTGCCAATAAAGGATTTTTAAACTATGACATCGATAAGCGAATCATTACACCACTTCCAAAATTAGAAAATTACATTTTAAACTATGATGGAAAAAAGGACTATGATATTTTACAATTCAACAGTGAAAAACAAGATGGAATCAATGCCAAATGGAATTTGCTCAGTAACGATTTTGAGCTAAGAGGAGTGAGTAAGTTTTATATCAGTGACTCTCAGAAAGTAATGGTCTATCCTCGTGGTCAAGAGCTGGTATTAAAGAAAAACAGGGATCTGGTGTTTGATGGTGTGCTCAAAGCTGGAAACCTTGAATTCAAAGGCAGCAACTATTATTTTGACTACGATAAATTTCAGGTGGATATGAAAAAGATTGACTCTTGTCAAATCTACATCAATGATGAAAGTCAGCCTAAAAATCAGTTCGGTGAATATCCTAAGATAAGAGTAAAAACCACCATCAAAGACATCACAGGTGTCCTATATATTGATGCACCAACAAATAAAAGCGGGGCCAATTCAAAAAAGTATCCTCAATACCCTTACGTTACAACAACCAAAAATTCATTTGTAGATTGGGAAAGTCCAAACATTCATCAGGGCCGATATCCCAAGGACAAATTCTACTACAAATTAGATCCATTCACATTGGACTCCTTGGATAACTTTAAAACAAACAACCTCAACTTCAAAGGGCTTTTGGTGAGCGCAGGCATATTTGAGGATATAAACGAACCATTGGTGATGATGGATGACAAATCACTTGGATTCAATCGATCAACAGGTCCTTCTGGATATCCGGCATACCGTGGTTTTTCAAATGTCACTGCTGAGCTAACCCTCAATCACTCTGGTCTGCAAGGAAAGGGTAAACTAACATACTTAGGATCAAAATCTGAATCTGATAATTTTGTGTTTCTGCCAGATGAGACAAAAGGCAAAACCACGAGCTATACTTTAGCCGAAAAAGCACAAAAACCTGAAGTGCCAAAAACCAAAGTCAACGTTGCTCAACTCAACTATTTCCCCAAACAAGAGCGCCTAGTAGTGACTACTTTGGATGAACCCATGGAGTTTTTTGAGAAAGAAGCTACACTAAAAGGAGCAACTACTTTAAAACCGGAGGGATTAAGCGGCAAGGGTTCAATGGACTTTTACGGAGCAACATTAAAGTCAGACCACTTTAATTACGAAAGAAGAAAAATAAAGGCTGATACTTCTGCTCTTGCCATTGCCGGTAAGGACTTGGAAACAACACTGGCTTTTTCAACTGATAATGTAAACGCCAATGTGAACTTTGACACAAACGTAGGAAAGTTCATCAGCAATACAGGTGAAAACAAAATAACTTTCCCAATCAATCAATATATCTGTTTCATGGATGAATTCACATGGTACATGAAACAAGATCAACTTCAAATGAGTAGCTCACGCGAGGCCAATGTTGATGTTGTTATAAATGCAGAGGAACGAAAACGATTCTCCAACTTCTATAGCATAGCCTCTGGGCAAGACTCGCTCAATTTCTTATCCAGAAGTGCTAATTTTGACTTGAAACGCAATATCATAAGATGTGAAAAAATTGATCACATTGTTGTAGGTGACTCCAAGATAGTTCCTGACAGCAATAAAGTGGTGATTGAGAAATATGCCAACATGCGCAAATTATTTAGAGCCTCAATCGTAGCAAACATCGTAACTCAATATCATAGTTTATTCAATGCAGAATTGAAAATTGAAGGCCGATTAAAATTCAATGGTTTTGCAGACATGAACTATGTCGATGAAAATGGACAAAAACAATTAATCCATTTTGAAACAGTAAAATTAGACACCGCTCATCGCACAATTGGCAAAGGTGAGGTAGCGGAGGATGGTGATTTTCACCTGTCCCCTCAATTTGCTTACTACGGTAAATTTTCTTTCCTCTCAACAGATAAACTTTTAAATTTTGATGGAGGCGTTAAAATTGAACACCCCTGTGAGGACTTGGCTAAATCTTATTTTAAATTCAATTCACCAATTGATCCTTTAGATATTTATATTCCTGTTGACACATTGATTAAAGATGTTAGCTCAGTTAAACTAGGCGTCGGTATGATGGTCAAAACAGCCAGTCCAATGCAAATTTACCCTGCATTCTTAAGTCCTAAAATGGGGACATACGATACGCCACTGATTGAAGCCAATGGATATCTTCACTATGATAAAAACGCAAAGAAATTTTTGACCGGGAGCAAAGCCAAGATTATTCAACCAAAAATGCCAGGCAACCTAATTGAACTCAATGCCCAAAGCTGCGATGTGGCAGGTGACGGGAAAATTGATTTCAAGGCTCGTTATGGCCTTATACAGCTAAACAATTATGGTAAGGGAACTCTCAAGCAAAGTGACAAAACATTGAACATTCAGACGTCTTCAATTCTGCACTTTCCTTTTGATGAAAGTGCACTAAAGAAAATATCAGAGGCTCTTGAAAAAAATACGGATTTACCACCTGTAGATATCAATAACACTCCTTTTGAAAAGGCCATTGCTGAGATCATGGGAACTGATAAGTCAGATCGGTTAATCACCGAAATCAGCTTATCAGGTCAGTTCAAAAAAGTTCCTGAAGAGTTACAAAAAAACTTCCTATTTGCTGATCTTAAGTGGGTTTGGAATCCCAATTCAGAAACCTTCCACACAACGGGTCCCATTGGTATTGCCACAATGGATAAAAAACAAATTTTCAAGTATGTGACAGGTAAAATAGAAATAGAAAAAAGAAAGACGGCAGACATCATGCGCTTCTACCTAGAAATTGATAAAGGTCTATGGTATTACTTTGAATACAAATTAGGGCAACTTACTGTCATCAGCGGAGATCCCGATTTCAATAAAATAATCACTGACCTAAAAGATGACAAAAAACAATTTGAAGAAAACAAGGTGAAATTCAGCTTTCAACTTTTGTTGACCAAGAAAAAGAGGGATGATTTCAAATCCAGATTCCCAGAAGATTTCCCTCAATAATGATCGACTTTCTTGAACCAAGATTGAATCAACTCTCTTAAGTGGTCAAAATCCTGCTGATAAACCAATCCAACTCCTTGGGTGTAGGGCGATTGTTGAGTTGTGATGTCCCGGTAGTTATTGCTTTCATTGTAGGCCATAAGTTTTAACTTCCCATCCTTGGTCAATAAATATTCTACTTTAACGTCACCAATGTAATTACTGGGCTGCTGGTTAACTGCATTGCCTTTGGAAACACCAAAATTTCCGCTCAACTGAACACGATTATCAAATAGCTGAGTGCTCAAAGCCAATGCTATTTCCTCATTGGAAATTTGATCCCCAGAGCGATAATTGAAACCTAAATTAAAGTCATCACTAATTTGACTAAGCCAATTGGATATTTGACTCGATAACAACTCAGTGGTATTAGCAGCGACACCAAAATTCGTGGATGCATCAGCAGACTTTACAATATTGGGAGGACTCATGAATTGCCTTAAAACCAGAAGAGAAAAGGCTTGCCTATTCTTTTCTTGCTCATTAGACATTATGGCTTCAAACCGGCTTTTGGTCATTGGATCTGCAGAAGGTAATTTAATGTCAAAGGCTACATTTGGATTGAGCATCTTACCTGTCAAATTCATGAGCAAATCAACAGGAACGCGTTGTCCTGTCTGGTTAGCATCCGCGAGAATATCAGACAAGGATGCATTTACCTTATAAATGGCTGCTAGCTTCAACTCCGCATTGTAAGGATCTCCATACCAAGATATTGTTCCACCAGGCTGAACGCTAAAATCTTTGTTGATGAGGTTTGCCAGTGTAAACAAATAGTTTCCTGAAACAATCTCAATTTGACCATACATATCAAAAGTCGATAATTTACTGATCCCCATAGACAGATGTCCTTGCCCTCTGCCCTTCATAACATCTCCAACCGCTTCGTCAAAAATTATACTTAGCTCAGCATCGGGTGTAACATCTATTTGAATATTTAATGAAATACCAGACAAGTCCAACGGCGGCTCTTCTTTGATCTGATCAGGCTTCACAAACTGTATGAATTGTCCAATCTCCTCATCCCCAGATGAGGCCATTGGCATCATTAACTTAGTACCAACTCTTGTTTTTAGTGCAATGTCAAAATTGAGCTTTTCCAAATCACCATTTATCTTGAAGTTTCCTGTTGCATAGGCCCTTCCATAGTAATCTTGATTTTGCTCCTCCGTTGTATTCAATACCAACAAAGCCTCCTTCTCTAAATCACCCAATAAATTAAAGGTCCAATCTCCAAAGGCCTGATGACCAATGTATCCATGGATCTTTGCTTCATTGTTCTTTTCATCCCTCAGCTTCAACTCATCAAAAACAAACCGATCAGGCTCAATCCAAATTCTATCCTCTATTTGGTATTGTGTACCCAAATAATCAACATACAAACCTCCATTTGAAACATCCGCATAGCCGGTTAGTTGAGGAGCTGCCAACATTCCGTTCAAATGAATCAGTCCATTCAACTGACCACTTGCTAAAATCACTCCCGTATCTATGAAGGCCTTCAAGAACTGCAAATCCAAATCATGTACTTCCGCATCCAAATCCAATGGCGAAATTGTATCATAAGGAAAATACATCCCTTCGAAATTCAAATTCTTTTGTTCACCTTGCTCAATGCCTCCCGCCAATTGAAAGCCCGACAAATACTCAACCCATTGACTTTTAAGACAAACATCACCGTAGACCACATCATTGATTCCAAAATCCGCAATGCTCAAATCACCGATTAAATCTGGATTATCAAGAATCTTATCGATTTCTAAAGTTCCATCCAATACTCCTTCCATCTTTAAATCTTCCGGAAGAAAAGCATTGATTTGCTGAAAATTAACATGCGTAAATGCCAGCATCAAAGGAGCCTTTGATGCCTTGCCTATCGTTCCATAAAGCGCGATACTTTGCAATGCCGAATTAAAAGTAAGTGATTTGATTAGCCAATCATCCCCATTTTTCAAAACATGTGCTCCTGGATACAAAGACCATTCATCATTGATAATACGGATATCACCTCTGTAAAAGTCAATGGCCATTGCATCTGAAGTTGGGAATGAAAACTGCGCTCCAACATCCCCTTTGTGCAGAGTTTCGTCATTACCCCATACAAAATCAGAATAAATGATGTCACCTTCAGATCTTGCATCCAAAGAGACATTTGGCACAGAACCCCAATCTCCCGTAATACTATCCATCATCGCAGATGCGTATACAAATTCATCTGGCTTTTTAAAATCGATCAATAATTCATGAAATGTATTTCCATTCCATTTCACATCCTTGGCACTGAAAAGACCTTCAAAAAAGTCCTTGCTCTCATCAACACGCAGCTGCAGAATAGCGTTTTGCGCAATGGAAACATTTCCAAGAATAGCCTCACCTATTTGAGAAAAGTCCAATATTTCGAGCCTTAATTCAAAATCCTGAGGTTCATGTTTAGCCAACTTCCATTGATAATTGGGAACAACACTTGACATAATATTGCTCAAGGCAGGCCATAAACCTTCTGGATTAAAAGATCCTGACAACTCTCCCATGGCGATGTCGGAATTTAATTTCACTTTCAACTCCGGATATCTTTCAACATTTAATGACAAATAGTCTAAAACATAATCTTTTGAATTGGCACAATAGATGACATGGCTCAATTCTATACTTCCCTCGATTTCATTCCATCCCATACCCTCCATGTCTATGCGCGCCTCGCCACTCAAAGCGCTATATGGTAGATCAGGAAATAGACCAATGGTCTTAAAATTAAGATTATCCACAACAAGATCGCAGGAAATCTTAGGCTTCTGCGAATTAAAATCAACCAATCCATCAAAACCAAGTTGGGCATTGGGATCGGATACTTGTACGGCCCCTTTAAAAAACCCATTGGACATTGAACCTTCAATACTAATCGGACGGTATGTATAACCACGGTAACTTAAAGCATCTATCACACCATTGGCTTCCAAATGCATTGTCTTTAACACAAGTCCTTTTCCAACTAGGTCTAATTGAGCGGTAACCGCTCCCCAATCTGGCGACTGATAGTATGCCCCAAGGTCAAAATTATCCGTTACGACAAAACCTGTGTAAGCCATCTCGTCCAGGTTAATATCAATATCACCTTGCACATCACCGATGTCCGTGTGAAGATCACCATAGGCTCTCCAATCATTTTTGTTGCCCGTCAAAACACCATTGAACTGCATCAATCCCAATATGGATAAATTGCTCGGCAATTTCTGTTCTGGATCAAAACGCGTTAATAGGTCATTTAAATCCGATCGATTGGTGATGGCATTGTTAACCAATATACTCACAGATCTACGCTCTGAATCAGAGATGTATTTCAAATCTCCATTTAAATTCAACCTTGTCATGGCACCATATCCCAAATCCAATTGCTTGATTTTAATATCATCCAAATTACCCGTTGCATTTACATTCACCCAAGCTGACTCTTTCCAATTTCCCAAAATTGGATCGATGACTTCAAACTCTGATAAGTTTAAGGGGAATCCTTTTACATCCAATTCCATTTCAACGGGCTTGCCTTGCGCAAAATTCAGTTTAACATTTCCCGAAAGTTCATTTAGGGTTGTCTTGATATTCAATTCAGAAAAATCAATTTCTCCCTCACTCCATTTTAAACTCATCTGAGCATCATGACAAGATAGCTCACCGATGGTTTCAAACTGAATTTCATCAATCTTAACACTGCCATGTCCCGGATGAATTTCGAAATCTTTCATGGTCGCAAAAAAATTGACCACATTCAAATCATGATGATTGGCTAAAACAGGTGATAATCCGTGGTAATACAAATCTGTATTTTCAATTTTAGCAGAGGATAGCCTTACGGAGAAATCACTAGATTGAGTGGTGTCTGATTGCTGGAAATACTCCGCAAGAAAATCATAATTCCACGAACTGTCTGGCCTTTGTGTAATATGAATGCTCCCATCACTGAGCACCAAGCCTTGCATCTGCAAGTTCCCATTGAACAGACCTGAATAATCTTCAATCACCAGTGAGTGCAAATGAATCAAACTGTCGTTGTTTTGACCCCAGATGTCTAGGTCTTCCAAATAAAAATGCAATCCCCAATCAAAGCCTACTGCTTTCACCTCTACTTGAGTGTTCAACTCATGAGATAACCAACCAGCAGCTTTATGCGCCAACCAAGATTGCACGACAGAAAACTGCAAAGCCAAACCCAAGAAAAACATTGGCACCATCATTATAATGACTGCATTCCTTAGCATGTATTTCGGCCTCTTTATTTTCATCAGCGTTGCAATCGTTGCATTACCCCTTCTTTCAACGCATAGGGAGAGCGATATATTTGATTAAACGGCTGTAAATCCAAAACCAATTTCATCAGATAAATGGCAATTGGCATAAACTGAACGCGCAAATTGGGAATGGCCGGATGCTTCAGGCGATCCTCATAACTAGATCCCATCATGAACATATAAATGGAGGCAAAAGTGTCAATTGGAATTTCTTGAGCCTCATGGCTCAACCAAACTCCCTCCTTTTTATTTGTATAATAATACAACTCTAACAAAGTATCAAAAGATCCACTTGCTCCCACCAGTCTTTCACAAGGATACTTGGCTAAGGCATTCTTAAGCTCAGTGGTATCGGCATCAAAAATCTGTTTGATCTGATTCAATTGATTTTTCTGCGCTCGATCCATCATCGGCACCTGCTCAAAAATTCTACTGATACCCAACTGCGTACTCTGCTTAAAAACAATTCCGTCAGCCGTTGTGATAATAAATTCAGTGCTACCACCGCCGATGTCCATGAGTAGCGTTGGCACTTCATGCAGATCCATGGTTTGCTGAACGCCCTCGTAAATGAGTTGCGCCTCCTCATCACCATCAATAACGGAAATATCCCAATTGGTCAAAGACTTCACATGTGCTTTAAAAACATCCGTATTTCGGGCATCCCGCAATGCCGAAGTTGCAAAGACATGGACTTTCTCAACCTGATAAGCCTGAACAATGGAATAATAGTAATGCAAGGTATCCAATCCCTTGGCCATGCGCGAATCCGTAATTTGACGATCCTCAAATCCCCCCTCACCTATTTTCACCGGCCACTTATTCGAAAACAAAGTCTCCCAATCCCCCTTGTCAGACTGCTCTG
>CAZNVU010000024.1:10424-24969 GCA_964576575.1 uncultured Chryseobacterium sp. | reverse complement strand
TGGTGAAAACATTGGATGCCCAGTTACCAGTAACACCAGCAGGCAAACCCGATACTGTTGCACCTGTTGCGCCAGTTGTGGCATAAGTAATATTGGTTATGGCCGTATTTGCACACAAAGTCTGCGCAATGGTTGCTGCAGCTGATGTACGTGTAATGGTATTGTTGGCTCTAACAGTTATTGTTCCTGTAGCATTCATTGTTCCGCAACCTCCAGTCAATGGAATGCTGTAGTTGAATGTTCCAGAGGCTGTTGGCGTTCCAGAGATGGTGATTGTATTAGAAGACCACGCTGCAGTTACACCTGCAGGTAATCCTGTTGCTGTTCCAATTCCTGTTGCTCCAGTTGTAGTATGCGTGATGTTGGTCAACGCTGTATTGATACAAAGGGTTGGAGTGCTTGATGCTGCTCCTACAGTATTTGCAGCTGTTACAGTTATTGTAATTGAATAACCACTACTAACAAAACCATAATTACTATTTTTTACAGTCAGAGTACCTGTGTAGGTACCCGCTGTTAAGTTAGCTGGCAATGCAATTGTTACGGAACTTCCAGATAAATTGGCGTCAATAACATCTGTAATACCTGATGCAAAATCAATGCTATATCTATCAGGGCAACCTGTGGTTGTTGAGTATGCCAATGTTACATTTTGCGCTGAGGCACTAAAACATGAAGTAGCTGTAGTATTTGTTAAAGTAATCGTTGGGTTATTGGGTAACGTGTAGGTTACAATAACCAATCCGTTGCCTCCTGAACCACCGCCATTTTCGCCACCGCCGCCACCACCGCCGGGAAAACCGCCATCACCACCGCTTTGACCATTGTCTCCACCGCCGCCACCGCCGCCGCCTGAGGTGTTATCTGAACCATCATTACCATTATTCCCGCTAGGAGCTGTTCCACCATTACCCCCTGAGGTACTATTTCCTCGACCTCCAACCCCACCAAGAGTATTGCTTGCATTTGATCCATTTGAACCAACTCCCTGTGGACCACCAGCACCGCCGCCGCCGCCGCCTTGTTCATTATTACCTGATGCGTTTACCCCATTACCGCCATTACCGCCATTTGAAGTGGTTGGATTTGTTACACCACTCGTGGAGGCAGTTCCTCCTGCTCCACCACCAGTAGTTTGGTCTGCTCCTCCTCCGCCGCCATTCGCGACTACAAGCGTTGAACCAAAAGTAGATGAAGTACCATTTGTATTCTCAGCACCACCAGTACCAACTGTAACTGAATATGAACCTGTAGCATTAGCAATTGTACCCTTAGCATAGCCGCCACCACCACCGCCTTTTCCACCTCCATTGTCATTTCCATTGAAACCGCCGCCGCCGCCGCCCCAAGCTTCAACAGTGAGGCTGGTCACACAATTGGGAACGGTAAACGTTCCGTTTGAAGTAAAGGTTGTTGTTAAAGTGCTACCAGGTATTGCAGCTCTTAATGCTATTAAAATTGCCCCATCTCTTGCATTACCTGAGAGTGTGACATTTCCACTGCCCGTGGATCCAGCACTAGGTTTTATTGCCCATGCTCCAGCGATTCCCATATCCAAATCAGCATCAAAAGGAACGTCAAAAAGCTCCGTCAATGAACCTGGTGATGTTGTACTCCAATCGTCATTAAAATTCCTATTATCTGAAATCATAGCGAGCATAATTACTGCTGCGTTGCTCGTCGTAGTTGTAACTGCATTTGCCGAAAGGGAAGTATTGTTGGTCGTACTACTTGTGAATGTACCCGCAACATCTATTGGATTAGATGGATCTAGACCCGAAAAAGCAACGATACTTGCTTGCATGTTGTTAGCATCATTATCACCCGTGAATAAAAAATCAGCAGCAGCTATGTCAGTTGCATCTGCAATCTTGTATAATACTGTGCCCCACCATTCATCATCTCCAGTTTCAAAAAACCTTGCACCACCGAATAAAGTCCATCCTGTACTTGTTGCATTTGCAAGGGAATTGCCGTCGTTATCAGCTTGATTGATAGTAGCAATCATAACATCACCAACAGTCAAGCCTGAAGGTTTAATTACAGTTACTGAAGCAGAGGTACTCGTAGCCGTTGTAGCCGTCCCCCGCTGCGCAATCTGCGCACTCAGCAACCCGGTAAAACCGACCAATAAAAACATCAACGCTAACAAACGTTGAAACACCAATCTTTTGGTTACCAAAAGTTTTTTTCTCATACTCGGTGGAGTTTAATTAATAAAGTATTTGTAGCCTCTTACGCACACCATTCAAATGGGTTACAATCAAAAATGTTAAAAACAATAACTTACTGAAAGTCAATTTGAACTTACTAAGTATTTGGATAAAAAAAGGAGCCGAAAGCGCTCATAAAAAATTTGTAGGTGTGCAAAAATAACAATACTTTTTTTCTAATTCTCTACGTTTCATGTTAAACCCTTGTAAAATCTTCAACAATCCATTGTGAATGAATATTTGATTTTTTATCGCTTTCAACAAACCCTATTTTTGCACCATGCAACAAGAAGATAAACTGAAACTGGTCATCTCACATGCCAAGGAGTATGGCTTTGTTTTTCCATCCTCTGAAATTTATGATGGACTCAGTGCCGCCTATGACTATGGTCAATTGGGCGTCGAACTAAAAAACAACATTAAAAATTATTGGTGGACCGCCATGACCCGCATGCACCAAAACATTGTGGGATTGGACTCTTCCATCTTTATGCACCCCACCACTTGGAAAGCCAGTGGACACGTGGATGCTTTCAATGACCCCCTCATTGACAACAAAGACAGCAAAAAGCGCTACCGTGCTGATGTCCTTCTAGAAGAATACATGGCCAAGTCAGAAGCCAAAATCCAAAAGGAAATTGACAAAGCCAAAAACAAATTTGGCGATGCCTTCAATGAAGAACAATTCCGAGCCACCAATCCCAATGTGCTCCGCAGTCAAGCCAAAATAGATGATGTGCATGGCAAAATGAAAGCCGCCTTGGAATCTTCTGATTTGGAAGGTTTGAAAAATCTGATTGACGAATGTGAAATTGCCTGTCCTGAATCGGGCTCAAGAAACTGGACTGAAGTGCGCCAATTCAACCTGATGTTCAAAACAGAGTTGGGTGCTGTATCCGGTGATGCAGGTATCATTTACCTCCGTCCTGAAACCGCACAGGGAATTTTTGTCAACTTCCTTAACGTGCAGAAAACAGGACGCATGAAATTGCCTTTTGGTATTGCACAAATTGGTAAAGCTTTCCGCAACGAAATCATTGCCCGCCAATTCATTTTCCGCATGCGCGAATTTGAACAAATGGAAATGCAATTTTTCTGCAAGCCCGGCACTGAAATGGAATGGTACAACTACTGGAAGAATGCCCGCATCACATGGCACAACGCATTAGGCATGGGTACAGAGAACTACAAATTTCATGACCACATCAAATTGGCCCACTATGCCAATGCCGCTTGTGACATTGAGTTCAACTTCCCGATGGGCTTCAAAGAATTGGAAGGAATCCACAGCAGAACAGATTTCGATTTGAGCAAGCACGAAGAATTCTCAGGAAAAAAATTGCGCTACTTTGACCCCGAAACCAACGAAAGCTTCGTGCCCTATGTAGTAGAAACTTCCATCGGTTTGGACCGCATGTTCTTGGCTGTATTGAGTAATGCTTACCGCATAGAGATGGTTCCAGGAAAAGACGGAGAAGAGGGAGCAGAGCGCACTGTACTTTCCATTCACCCTGCATTGGCTCCAGTGAAAGTAGCCATTTTGCCTTTGGTGAAAAAAGATGGATTACCAGAGAAAGCCAAAGAAATTGTTGATCTATTGAAGTACGATTTCAATTTGCAATACGACGACAAAGACGCTGTGGGTCGCAGATACAGAAGACAAGACGCCATTGGCACTCCTTACTGCATCACAGTAGACAATGAAACATTGGAAGACAACATGGTCACCATCCGTGACCGCGATAGCATGAAGCAAGAACGTGTAGCCATTGATGCCTTGCACGGCATGATTGCGCAAAAAGTTAGTCTGTCCCGTTTGCTGAATCCAGCGTAAGCAAATAATTTTCTGCCTCATCAATCAATGCCCGTTGCTTTGCTTCGGGCATTTTTTCTAATGTCCTTACCATCATCGATAGTCGAGGATTGGATAAGAAAAACGAACGATGCCGAAAAATGAATCGCCAAAACAACGCATCCCATACTGCACTCCACTCAGCCTTGGGATAATGGGACATCTTGTGCACATAATTGGACCCGCTGATGTACGGCTTGGTGCTCATGATACCACCATCAGCATATTGAGACATTCCATAAACGTTGGGGACCATCACCCAATCATAAGAATCAATAAAAAGAGCCATGAACCAAGCATGAACCTCATCAGGATCAAATTCACACAAACACATGAAATTGCCCAAGACCATCAACCTTTCTATGTGATGGGCATAGCCTGTCTTCTTGATTTTTTGAATCACATCATCCACCGGCGTGATGCCCGTTGTTCCTGTCCACCAGGAGGCTGGAATCTTCCTCTTGAACTGCCAAAAATTCTTGGTTCGCTCCGCTCGTCCTTTCACCACATATACTGCTCTAATGTATTCTCTCCATCCCAAAACTTGACGAATAAATCCCTCCACGGCATTCAAAGGCAAGTGGGGATTTTTGTCATAAAAGTCAATAACGGTTTGACAAATTTCACGTGGATTCAATAACCCAATGTTCAGGGCAGGAGTCAATAAACTATGGTAAACCCAAGATTGTTGTCCATCAATGGCATCTTGGTATTCCCCATAATGCGCCAATCGATTCTCAATAAAATCCTGCAACACTTTGAGCGCTGCTTCGCGATGAATGGAGAAATAAAATATTTTTACCTCACCAAATGCGTTGGGAAATTTCTGCTGAACATAGTCTTTTGCCTCCGCTACATACTGATCCTCTTCCGGAAACCAAGGCAATGGTGCCAGATGTCCCATAGGCAACTTCTTTCTGTTCTCCGCATCCAATGACCAAGCGCCACCCAAAGGCTCATCTCCATCCATCAACCAACCCGTCTTTTTGCGTTGTTGTTTGTAGAAATCAAACAACAAAAAACGTTTTTTCTTTCCAAAGGTTTCCATTACCTCCGCATGACTCAAAAAGAAATTAGGGGTATCCAAAACCTTCACGTTCTTGCAAAGCGAATGAATCTCTCTTTCCAAATAATCATCTACTACATTGTAAATCGTCACCGATTGCTCTGTTGAACTAAAAAACAACTCGGGTTCAGGCGAATCAAAATCCCAATAGGTCACTGTCTTCCCCTCAGCCTTCAGCGCATCCGCATAAGCCTTGATGGATGCACGGTGAAGCACCAATTTTTGACGGTGGAAAGGGTATTGGGAAAAATAAAGGGGGTGTTCCCAAAGGACAATGTCTTGCTCTTGAGGGAAAGGATAAAAAAGTTGATGGGGAAATAACAAATGCATAGCTGAACAACAATCCGGTGGGATTGAAGTTCAGCTTGCTAAAAATTCTTGAATTAACCTTTGAGGTTGGCCGCCAAATACTCGCGGTTCATGCGAGCAATGTTCTCAATGCTAATGCTTTTAGGGCATTGCACTTCGCATGCACCAATGTTGGAGCAATTTCCGAAACCTTCTTCGTCCATTTGCTTCACCATATTTTCTACGCGATCATAACGCTCAGGGTGACCTTGAGGCAACAATGCGAATTGAGAAACCTTAGCTCCTACAAACAACATGGCAGAACCATTGGGGCAAGTAGCAACGCAAGCTCCACAACCAATACAAGTGGCAGCATCAAAAGCTTTGTCTGCATCATCCTTGGGCACGGGAATAGCGTTAGCATCCAATGTTCTTCCGGAAGTATTCACAGAAACAAATCCTCCTGCTTGCTGGATGCGGTCAAATGCTGAACGGTCCACCATCAAATCCTTGATTACTGGGAAACCAGCACTTCTCCATGGCTCAATGTAGATGGTATCACCATCTTTGAAAGAACGCATGTGCAATTGACAAGTGGTTACTCCGCGATTGGGACCGTGCGCCTCTCCGTTGATGAACATCGAGCACATGCCACAAATACCTTCACGACAGTCATGGTCAAACGTTACAGGATCTTCTCCCTTGCGAATCAACTCATCATTGAGCACATCCATCATCTCCAAGAAACTCATGTCTGGAGAGACATTGCCCAATTTGTATTCTGTCATTTGACCTTGGGCCTCTGCGTTGGCTTGGCGCCAAACTTTTAATGTCAAATTCATTCCGTTTTCCATGTTGTTATTTATAACTACGTGATTGTACTTTAATGTTTTCATACACCAATGCCTCTTTGCTCAAGCTTGGTGCAGATGGATTGCCTGTGAACTCCCATGCAGCAACGTAGTTGAATACGTCATCCACACGCAAAGCTTCTCCTTCTTCTGTTTGGTATTCCTCGCGGAAGTGACCCCCACAAGACTCGTTTCTTTCCAAAGCGTCCTTGCACATCAACTCTCCCAAATCGATAAAGTCCGCTACGCGCAATGCTTTTTCCAATTCTGGATTCATGCCATTTTGAACACCTGGTATGCGAACATTTTTGAAGAAATCTTCTCTGATTTTTTGAATCTCGCTGATGGCAAATTTCAAACCTTCTTCGCTACGTGCCATTCCACAATAATCCCACATGATTTTTCCCAACTTTCTATGGAAATGATCTACTGGAACGGTTCCGTTGTTGTTAAACAAAGATTCAATTTGCTTGCGAACATTGTCTTCTGCAGCAGCAAACTCAGGAGCATCGGTTGAGATTTTTCCTGTGCTGATTTCATCAGCCAAATAATTTCCGATGGTGTATGGAAGTACAAAATATCCATCGGCCAAACCTTGCATCAAAGCAGATGCGCCTAGGCGGTTGGCGCCATGGTCAGAGAAGTTGGCCTCTCCACAAGCGTAGCAGCCTTTGATGGTGGTCATCAATTCATAATCTACCCACAATCCTCCCATGGTGTAATGCACCGCAGGATAAATCATCATGGGGGTCTCGTATGGATTCTCAGCAACTATTTGCTCATACATCTGGAACAAGTTGCCATACTTCTGCTCTACCACTTTTTTACCCATGGCGACAATCTCGTCATGTGAAGCATTGTGCAAACCTTTCACAGTTGCTTGTTGTTTTCCATAACGCTCAAAGGCACTGGCAAAGTCCAAATAAACAGCTTCTCCTGTAGCGTTAACGCCAAAACCGGCATCGCAACGCTCCTTAGCAGCACGTGACGCAACATCACGAGGAACCAAGTTTCCGAAAGCTGGATATCGACGCTCCAAATAATAGTCGCGGCGATCTTCAGCCAAATCGGTTGGTTTTAATTTCTTGGCACGAATGGCCTCCGCATCTTCTTTGAATTTGGGTACCCAAATGCGACCATCATTTCTCAACGACTCTGACATCAAAGTCAATTTGGATTGATGGTCTCCACTCACTGGAATGCAAGTGGGGTGAATTTGTGTGAAGCAAGGATTGGCCATCAAGGCACCGCGCTTGTGCGCTCTCCATGCTGCAGTAACATTGGACCCCATAGCGTTGGTAGACAAGAAGAAAACGTTTCCGTATCCTCCAGTGCACAATACTACAGCATGCGCAGAGTGGCGCTCAATGGCTCCAGTAACCAAGTTGCGGGCAATGATACCGCGTGCTTTGCCTTCTATGACAACCACATCCAACATCTCGTGGCGATTCAACATGGTCACATTTCCTTTCCCCACCTGACGGCTCAACGCAGAGTAGGCACCCAACAACAATTGCTGACCAGTTTGTCCTTTGGCATAGAAAGTACGAGAAACCTGCGTACCTCCAAAAGAACGGTTGTCTAACAATCCACCGTAATCACGCGCAAAAGGAACACCTTGCGCAACACATTGGTCAATGATGTTGGCACTCACTTCAGCCAAACGGTAAACGTTGGCTTCACGAGCTCGGTAGTCACCACCTTTGATTGTATCATAAAACAAACGATAAGTAGAGTCACCATCGTTCATGTAATTCTTGGCTGCGTTTATTCCTCCCTGTGCCGCAATCGAATGCGCACGACGAGGGGAATCTTGGAAGCACAAAGCCTTTACTTTGTATCCCATCTCTGCCAATGAAGCTGCTGCAGAAGCACCAGCCAAGCCGGTTCCGACAACAATGACATCAATGTTGCGCTTATTGGCAGGATTAACCAAACGAGCTGTGTTTTTGTACTTGGTCCACTTCTGATCTAGTGGTCCATCTGGAATTTTATTGATAAGTTCCATGGTCAATTTTTTAATGTACAAGTTGTAAATACATGGCTACGGGCATCGATGCAAACAATGCGCTAATCAGCACTGAAAAAGCATCTCCTGAAAATGCAATGGCTTGACCGTATTGTCCTTGGTTCCAACCCAAAGATTGAAAAGCACTTCTAAAGCCGTGCAACAAATGCCAGAACAATGAGAAGCAGCCCAACAAATAAACAATCACCACCCACAATTCAGAAAATACCAATCGCATTTCTGAATAAAGGTTTTCCATCCACACGCCATTCACAAATACGTGCTTTTCACCTGTCAGGCCTGTGATGCGCGTCTTTAACCAAAAATCTTTCAAGTGAATAATCAAGAAAAACAAAATCAAAGTTCCCAAAATCGCCATGCTGCGAGAATACCACTTGCTGCTGGCGTTGGGCTTTTCATAAGCATAGGCTACTGGACGCGCTGCGCGATTTTGAAAGAACAAAACCAATCCGTCCACGATGTGAAGAATCAATCCTGCAAACAATCCTATTTCCATTGTGCGGATAATCAAATTGGTACCCATAAAGTGGCCCCATTCATTAAACGTCTTTCCTCCATCATTGAAGAAAATCATTGCGTTGATTGCCGCATGCACTACCAGGAAAGAAATCAAGAACAAGCCCGTGGCTGCCATGGTGTATTTCTTGGTTAACGAAGATTTAAATATTCCTTTTGCCATAATCTTTTTATTCGCCACGAAAATAACACCGGATGTTATACACAATACGGAAAAACAAAAAAAATCCTAGGTAATTTCTAGTACGCTCGGATATCGGGTAGAGACAGGCTGATACAATTGATTATCTAAAATATACTCCCAGACTTGATCCGATACACCTACGGGTTTTTCCAGATTATCTATACTAGCTTGTCGAATTTCTGTGCTGGACACGGGCATTAAATATCCTTCAAGTGTTGTATGCGGTCCTTGACGAAGAATTGATTCAACACCTGCATCACTGATTCTAGGATAGACCCAGATGGGAAATTGAGCTTCTATAACTGGTCCATCCTTCCATGTTGGCAGGGCATTCCAACTATCTGCACCCATAAGCAAGATCCATTGATTCTCTGGAAATTGACGCTGCAAAGCTCTTAATGTTTGAATGGTAAATGAGGGTCTTGGCAAAGTTTGTTCAATGGTGCACAACATATGGTTATTGGGCAATTCCTCTTGGAGCATCGCGGCTCTATGCTCAAATGATGCTAAGCCAGACAACTGTTTAAATGGGTTATGTGGACTTAATACCCACCAAACCTCATCTACCCCGGATTGCTCTTGAAACGCACGAGCCAAGTGCACATGGCCTTTGTGCACAGGATTAAATGATCCAAAATAGAGACCTACTACCATTTCGTTTCTAAAAATTGATTTAATAAACTCTCCGCCTCAGTCAAGGATTTGCTCAAATCATCATTGAGCAATTGAACATCAAACTTTTCAGCAAACTTCATTTCTACACTTGCCTTGTTCACACGCATCGCAATTTTCTCTGGACTTTCCGTGCTTCGGTTGCGCAATCTAAATGTCAAAACCTCAATGCTGGGTGGCTGAACAAAAACTGATAACGCATTATCACCAAAAATCTTTTTCAGATTCATTCCACCCTGAACATCAACATCAAAAATCACGTTCTTGCCTTCCGCCCAAATGCGCTCTATTTCAGACTTAAGGGTACCGTAATACTGATCCTTGTACACCTCTTCCCATTCAACGAATTCACCCATTTGGGCTCTTTTTAGAAAATCTTCTGGGGTAAGGAAGTAATAATCTTGGCCGTTGACCTCATTGCCACGTTGTGCTCTGCTGGTAGCAGAAACAGAAAAAGCCAAGTGAAAGGCCTCTACCGTCATAAGATGACGAACGATTGTGGTTTTACCTGCACCACTGGGGGCTGAAAAGATTACCGCTTTTCCCATATGCTAAAATAATCAAATTACAGCACATTGTTGAGCTGCTCTTTGATTTTTTCTAATTCATCCTTCATCATTACCACCAGGCGTTGAATGTCTGCATCATTGGCCTTGCTACCAATGGTATTGATTTCGCGACCCATTTCTTGGGCAATAAATCCCAATTTTTTCCCTTGTCCCGCACCATTCAACTCTTCCAAAAAATGATCACAATTGGTCTTTAATCGTTGAAACTCTTCGGAAATATCCAATCGTTCCAAATAATAAATTAATTCTGCTTCAAAACGATTCTCATCTACTTTATCCGCTGGAATCAATTCCTCCAAAGAAGTCTTGATTCTGTTGCGCACTTTTTCATCTCGGTCTTTGACTGGCTTTTCCAACTGATCACGGTACTGCAAAATCAATTGTACTCTTTGCCAAATATCATTGAAAAGTGCATCACCTTCTTGCTTGCGGTAGTTGCCCAAATTGGCAATGGCTTGTTGCAATAAAACACGTACTTCTTTGATTTGCTCTTCTGAAAAAGCGGTTTCCTCAGACTTCAAAACCTCTGGCATGCGCAACACCGCCGACAATACATCAGCATCAGTCAAATTCTGTTCTTGCACAAAATTCTTGAGCAATGCCGCATATTGAATCATCAAGGTTGTATTCAAAACAGGAGCTCCTTGGCCTTTAACATTTTCAGATTGAATAAAAATATCTACTTTTCCTCTTATACAAGCTTCTGCAACTGCGGAACGGTAGGCCATTTCTTGATCACGCAAGAAATAGGGAATGCGGGCGTTAAGATCCAATTGTTTACTGTTGAGGCTGCGCACTTCTACCACCAGGCGTTGCTCGGCAACAATCCCTTCGGCTTTTCCGTAGCCCGTCATGGATTTCAAATTTTTATTCATCTCTGCAAAGATAATCGCTTGTGGATGATTAAAGTTTTGTTGATTTGCAGTATGAAAAAAACGGCTGTTTTACTCATCAATTTGGGATCACCGGACAATCCTTATCCAGGTGCAGTATACCGATATTTGACTCAATTTCTAAATGACCCACGTGTCATTGATATCAATGCAATTGGGCGAAGCATTTTGGTCAATGGTATCATTGTTCCCTTTAGACACCGCAAATCATCTAAGGTATATCAGGAGTTGTGGACGGAACAGGGCTCACCGCTGATTCATTTTGGTCGAACCAATCAGCAACAATTACAAGCAAGATTTGATGAAAAATATACCAAAGTCTATTTGGCGATGCGTTACCAAAATCCTTCCATTGAATCGGCACTGAAAGAAATAGAAGAATGGGGACCAGAGAAGTTGGTTATCATTCCCTTGTTCCCACAATATGCTTCTGCCTCTACAGGAAGTGTGATCGAGCGGGTGATGAAGTTGATGAGCGGTTGGTGGACCTTTCCTGATATTAAGATTGTGTCACAATTTCATGATCATCCTTTGTTTTTGAAAGCATGGCATAAACGCGCAGCAGAATATAATTGGCAAGACTATGACCATGTGTTGTTCAGCTACCATGGCTTGCCGGAGCGACAATTGGATAAAATATACAAAGACAACAAATGCCGCAACCACAGTTGTGAGCATGAGATCAACGACGAAAACAAGTTGTGTTATAAGGCTACCTGTTATGCCACTACTCGGAGCATTGTCGCTAGCATGGGCATCCCTGAAGGTCGCTACACCGTAGGGTTTCAGAGTCGTTTGGGCAAAGGATGGATAGAGCCGTTCTCTGACCATGTGATAGAAGATTTGGCCAAGAAGGGAGCCAAGAAGTTATTGGTATTTTCTCCAGCCTTTGTCGCAGACTGTTTGGAAACCACCATTGAAATAGGCGATGAGTACCAAGAATTGTTTGAGGAACATGGTGGTGAAAAGGTACAGCTTGTACCTAGCTTAAATGATTCAGCCGCGTGGGTGGATTGTTTGGAGGCGTTGGTGAAAGGGTGAATATGGGATAAGGGGAGAAATGTCGGATTTCTCTTTTGCGCGCTTTGGGCAATCTTTGAGCCCTTTGCGTTTTATGAATTTTCATTTAACGCAATTCAAACCACCCCATCCCAACTACGCTTCGCTCGCCGGGACTCAATCCTCCCGAAACATCGGGACTCTCACTTTGTTCGAGTAGGAGAGGAGATGCCTCCTAATCACTTCATCACCTGAATCCTCGTTCTTTCCCCGCCAAAATCAATCAAATAAAGCCCTGATTCCAAATCTCCAAAATTGATTTCAGTAGCATTGCCATTCAACACAATGTTGGTCTTAAATACAATCTTACCAGTTATGTCCATCATCACCAATTCCGTCATGGATTCCTGGGCGAATATCAATTCGCCTCTACGCGCGCCATTGTACTCTATTACAAAACTTCCTGTTGCTGTTGGATTGGGGTAAACAGAAATACCCGAGACTCTGGATTCAATATTCTCCACGCTCCCGCTCTCATTCTCGCTCTGCATGACCATTCCTGATGATCCAACCCTCAAACAATGCGCAGTTCCCCACTGTCCAACCGTTCCACTGCTATGCACCGGTCTCACTCTAACATTGTAGGTCTTACCGACTGTGATACCTGGAACATTGCTCAAGAAGAAAACACTAGCATAAGCACCTCCTTGAACAACTTGCGCAGTTCCTGAAGTTGGCAATACTTGCGTAAACTCCCAATCATAACGCATAGCGCCACACACCGTTCTATCGGGGGCAATGGTTGAGGTGAGCGACTTGCTGGTTGGACAACGGTCAGACAATCTTAAAGCAACGGTATTCTCCCTATTCAATGTAATGGTGCAGGTTGCGTTTGGTTGTGCCAACAAATTTTCAAAATTGCCCGCTGCATCGAACAACGAATACAATACTGGAACCTTCAAAGTATATACAATTGAACTACCTGATTGATTAGCCGGTAGAATTGAACCCAAACGAGAAACGACAGAATTGGAATTGGGTGTTGTATAAGACCACGGGGTTATACCAATGTTAATCCCTGATTGACTTGCGGAAATTACATCAAAGATATACGCAGCTGCATTGGATCTAAACTGTGCCTTGAAACTATTACAAACGGAAGTATAGATTCCTGTGTTGTTGCTGTAGTAATGGTCGCAATCTGAACCCGTCAAATGATTGAAACAAATCTTAGCGCTAGCATTCATAGGGCCGCTGATGTTGTGCACCGCGACGTAGTATGTTTGACCTACAGTGAGTTGATCGCTTAACAAAACTTGATTGCCCGTTGTGATTTCATGTTCGGTCTCAAGAAGTAATAAACAACCGGCATCCGTAGTAGTATACAATCGAACATCATTATCCCCAGTGGCAGCAGATAATCCAGCTCTTATTACATTGTACTCTGCAGAAAAACTAAACCATAAATCATTACCGTTTCCTTCAATGATAGAAGAATTGCTACCTGTATTCAAGTTCGCTGATTTCAAGCTATTTCCAGAGCAAACAGGATACAAGGCTGTAACAACTGAACTTACATTTAAATCCCCAGCTGTCAAACCTTCATCAATCTGTCCATTACAATTATCATCTAATTCGTTGCAAATCTCAAGTTGCGGGTATATACAACTTCCATCATCCTCAGTAGCTTGAAAATCATAATTACAAGCGCCTATGTCTGTGCACCCTAATACTATTTCAGAGCACAAAGAGTCGATTCCATTACAATCTTCATCCCTATTATTACCACAAATTTCAACAGCTCCTGGATAAGCGGCAAAGTCTTCATCGTTACAATCTTGATTATTCGTTACATAACCATCCAATAATTGACAAGCCAAAACAAAATCCAAAGCATTTCCATATCCATCTAGATCTAGATCAGCATAAAATATAGACTGTACAAACTCATCAACCTCTCCATCACAATCGTCATCCAAATCATTACAAACTTCAGAAACAGGGTATACGCAGGAACCATCGTCTGTGTTAGCAGCCGCATCATAATTACACGCGTTTTGATCTGAACAACCGAAAATTACTGGTATACATGTTCCGTCGTCAGTTGTAGCATTAGGATTATAATTAAGCGCTGAAGGTTCCGTACATCCCAACACCTCTTGTTCATCACAAATACCATTACTATTAGAGTCATTAATACATGACCCGTCACAATTCAAATACGTTTGGGTTGGATAAGTACAAGCTCCGTTATCGTCTGTTGCTTCTGCATTGTAGTTACAAGCCGTTGGGTCAGTGCAACCCAACACCTCATTCTCGTTACACACTCCATCGTTGTCGGTATCGTTGATACAAGATCCGTCACAATTCAAATACGTTTGGGTTGGATAAGTACAAGCTCCGTTATCGTCTG
>CAZNVU010000024.1:8602-10324 GCA_964576575.1 uncultured Chryseobacterium sp. | reverse complement strand
CGTCGTCTGTCGCTGAGTCATTGTAATTACATGCTGTTGGATCGGTACAACCCAATAAAACGCACTGAGAATCCTCGCCAGAACAATCCTCATCAATGCCGTTGTCACATATATCAATTGCATTAGGGTTGATATCGGCATTAACATCAGCACAATCCGATGCGTCCAAGACGTATCCCGGACCTGGATTACAAGTGAAGATTGGAGTTGCACTGGCGTCACCATATCCATCTCCGTCAGCATCTAAATAGTAGTTCAAGTTAGAAGCAATGGTCACACCATTGGAGTAAACTGGGCCAAAGGCACACAAATCCAGCGACACAATTTCTATCTGCAAATAACCCAAAGCAGCGGGTAAATCAGCCAAAGAAATGGATTGACCCAATATCGCGGGTATGCCAGTTGATACGCTATCAAATGACCAATTTGCAATATAATTTGTGGCACCATCCACTGAGAACAATTGGAACAATGTAGTATTGTCATTTTCACAAACTTGTGATACACCAGCTGGCAGAGTAAACAACGAAACTGTTAAATTGGGTATAGGTAATAGTGTAATGGTAATGCTATTTCCGTTGGCTGTTGGTGTTGATTGACATGCGTTGTTGGCCGTTAAGACAACGGTTACAACATCATTATTCGCCAGAGCTGCGTTGGTATAAGTCGCAGCGTTTGTTCCAACGTTAATGCCGTTCAATTTCCACTGATAAGCAGGTGTAGTTCCGCCATTTGTTGGGGTGGCAGTGAACGTCACACTTGTGCCTGAACAGATCGCGTTGTCTGTATCACTCGAGGTGATCGATACCGCTGGGGTCAAGCTGTTCGATACAGTTGTCGTGATGCTGTTTCCATTCGCTGTCGCTGACGTTTGACATGTGTTGTTGGCTGTTAAGACAACGGTTACAACATCATTGTTCGCCAGTGCTGCGTTGGTATAGGTCGCAGTGTTGGTGCCAACGTTCGTTCCATTGAGCTTCCACTGATAAGCCGGTGTGGTTCCGCCGTTGGTTGGGGTGGCGGTGAACGTTACACTCGTGCCCGAACAGATCGCGTTGTCTGCATCGCTTGAAGCTATTGTTACTGAAGGGGTCACGCTGTTCGATCCAGTTGTCGTAATGCTGTTTCCATTCGCGGTTGGTGTTGATTGACAAGTGTTATTCGCTGTCATCACAACCGTTACTACATCATTGTTCGCCAGTGCTGCATTGGTATAGGTCGCTGAGTTCGTTCCAACATTGGTTCCGTTCAACTTCCATTGATAAGCCGGTGTAGTTCCACCACTCGTTGGGGTGGCGGTAAACGTTACACTCGTGCCTGAACAGATACTGTTGTCTGCATCATTTGATGCTATTGTTACTGAAGGGGTGACCGAGTTAGACACCGTTGTCGTGATGCTGTTTCCATTCGCGGTTGGTGTTGATTGACAAGTGTTATTCGCTGTCATCACAACCGTTACTACATCATTGTTCGCCAGTGCTGCATTGGTATAGGTCGCTGAGTTCGTTCCAACATTGGTTCCGTTCAACTTCCATTGATAAGCCGGTGTAGTTCCACCACTCGTTGGGGTGGCGGTAAACGTTACACTCGTGCCTGAACAGATCGCATTGTCTGCATCGCTTGAAGCTATTGTTACTGAAGGGGTGACCGAGTTAGACACCGTTGTTGTAATGCTGTTTCCATTCGCGGTTGGTGTTGATTGACAAGTGTTATTCGCTGTCA
>CAZNVU010000024.1:0-8502 GCA_964576575.1 uncultured Chryseobacterium sp. | reverse complement strand
TTACACTCGTGCCTGAACAGATACTGTTGTCTGCATCATTTGATGCTATTGTTACCGATGGGGTAATTGGGCTAGTTGCTGAAATCACCGTGGGTTGACTAACTCCAGAACATTGAGCAGAGGTAACCGATACCGTATAGGATCCAGACTCAGTTGCAGTATAGGATCCTGAGTTTTGACCACTTATCGCGACATTGTCTTTATACCATTGATAATTAAATCCTATTCCTACTGTTGCTGTCAACAATTGACTATTCGCGCCACATATTGTGATGCTTCCTGTTGGGTTTATAGCGATGCTTTGCCCACCTTCAACTACAGTAATTGTATTTGAGGTAACCACACAATTTGTATAAGCTACCTCCAGTGTATACTGTCCGCCCTGAAAAGCAGCATATTCAAATTGATGAGCTCCTGGTATTGTATCGCCATTTAATTTCCAAGAATAAACATAACCATCAACAGGTGTAGTGCTCAACATGACACTTCCGCCAGGACATATGTTGGTGGAACCTTGTGCAGTTACATCCACTGTAAAAGGAGCTGTGACATTTACAGTTATAACATTCGATGTGGATGGACATCCATTGTTCGATACAATGCAGGTGTAATTTCCAGATTGACTTGCAGAATAAGTTGATGATGTTGCACCTAAAATATCAGTACCATCCTTTTTCCATTGATAAGTCAATCCAGTTCCAGTATTGGCAGATAAAACAACGCTGTTTCCTGAACAAAATGTTGTATTTCCAAGAGCAGAAATAGAGGCTGTTACAGGTGATCCAATGGTAACCGGCACAATGGCAGACGTGGCTGAACAACCACTAGCAATAACAGTCAATGTATAGTTACCAGCTTGAATAGCCGTGTAAGATGTTCCCGTTGCTCCTGTGATATTAATGTTATTCAACTTCCATTGATAGGAATAACCGGTTCCTGTGGTGGCGTTTAATACAACCGAACCGCCAGTACAAAAACCAGTTGATCCTGCAGGAGTAATGATTGCAGCTGGAACTGGATTCACTACAACTGTTCTGCTCGTAGAAGTAGCTGAACAGCCTGATCTAGTAATAACCACATGATATATACCCGCGGAATTAGCTGTAAAAACTTGATTGGTTGCTCCATCAATGGCTACATTGTTTTTAAACCATTGATAAGTATTTCCCGTTCCTGCCGAGGCTGTAAATGTAACCGAACCACCTTGACAAAATGTTAAGTTTCCAGTTACAGTAATATTCGCTGTAGGCAGTGGATTTACGGTTACCGCAACAGCAGACGATACAGAGACACAGCCGTTTGACGTAATGGTCAAAGTATAATTACCAGCAGTTGAAGCTGAATAGGTTGCTCCAGTTGCTCCAGAAATGGAATTGTTATTTAACTTCCATTGGTAAGTGATTCCCGATCCCGTTGGGCCCTGCAACAATACACTTCCTCCGGCACAAATGGTTGTGGAACCAACAGGAGTTATCACCGCTGTGGGTAAAGGTGTTACCGTAACTGTTATCATATTAGACAACGAGGAACAACCCAAATAAGTCACAATGCAATTATAAAATCCACTCGCAATAACATTCAATTGATTGGTTGTTGACCCAGTTATTTCAACTCCATCTTTCAACCACTGATAGGTAAGATTGGATCCCGTCGGGGCTGTTAGTGCAACAAACCCACCTGCACAGATTGTGGTTGATCCAGATGCCGTGATTGTTGCATCAGGCACCGCAGACGCTGTGACTGCAATGGGTTCGGAAGTACTTGGACATCCGCCATCTGGCGTAACAGTAACTGAATAATTTCCCGACTCTTGTACAAAAATAGATGGATCGGCTGATCCATTACTCCATAAAAACTCAACACCATCTCCTGCACTTAATCCGACTCCACTTCCCAGGCAAAACTGCGTTGGTCCATCTGCAACTATGACAGGAGGCGTAACAGGAAGCATATTAACCGTAACCGAGGATGTATTGATACCACAACCATTTTCAGAAATCAATGTATAAGTTCCTCCTTGCGTAACGGTTATTGTTTGCGTGGTAGCTCCTGTTGACCAATAATTTCCAATGCTTGATGAAGAGGATAATTCCAAAGAAGCTCCTGGACATAAATCCAATATCGCCTCTCCGATAATCGCAGCAGGATTGGTTACCTCTACGGTAATATAAGCAGTATCCGTAAGTCCAAATGAATTTACTCCAACCACTGAATACGTGGTGGTTTCAAGTGGAGTAGCAATTACCGTGGCACCAAGCGTAGTGTTCAAACCATTGGCAGGCGACCATGAATAGCTCACTCCTCCCAATGCATTTAAAGTCACACTTTGACCTTGACACCTGATGGCGTATGCCGGATTGGTATATACAGCAAAAGTATTTCCTAAGAAATTGACATCCACAGTGGTTTTAAATGGAGCGCTCCAAACCCCATTGGCATCCTTGGTTCTCATACCCAAAATGTGAACGCCATTGGGGAGGTTCTGCACATAATTTCCAGCTACCTTAAACTTTTCAAATCCACTATTGGCGAACCCATCCTCCGGCAACATAACAGTTCCATTTCCTTCTCCTGGATCGGTGTCCCAATAGTATTCCTGCTGCTTAATTCTCTGTGCGGTAAAGAGCGGACCAACGGTTGTAGTACTATCTACATTGATCACCGTGGTAAAAATGCCGCTCCAATTGTTGTTGTTGTCTTTGACACGTACATTAAAAGTAGATCGACCCATTCTTGGAGCCGTCAAACCATTTTTGACTAGGCCTTCAAATGCGGCATTCAAGTTGCCATCCAACGCCAACATGGCTGAGGCATTTCCAACCCCTGGATCATTGTTCCACCAATATTCCGCCTGTACCAATTTACTGAGGGGATAACCCAAATTGGTATCCAAACTGTCGACATTGATGACTGTATAAAATGGAGTGGACCAATTGTTATCGGTAGCCTTGACACGCATTCCAAACTTGTTTCGTCCATAATTGGGCGCTGTCAGTCCATTCTTAAACAATTGCTCAAAGGCTTGACCCAAGTTTCCATCTGCAGCAATGACCAACATGCCGTTACCTTGACCTGGATCATTTCCCCACCAGCACTCTGCTTGAATCAATCGCGTTAATGGATAACCCGGATTGGTATCAGAACTGTCAACATTGATAACCGTAGTAAAAACACTGCTCCAATTGTTTCCATTGTCCTTAACACGAATATTAAAAGTGGAGCGCCCAAAATGAGGGGCTTGCAAACCGCTCTTCACCAAACCTTCAAAGGCTGCATTCAAATTGCCATCCAAAGCAAGAACTGGTGTTGCGTTTCCAGCACCAGGATCCGTATCCCACCAATACTCCGCTTGCGTTAATTTGCTTAATGCATAACCCGGATGAGTATCTGTACTGTCGACATTGATAATGGTAGAATAAACATTTGACCAATTGTTGGATTTGTCTTTAACTCGTACATTAAAAGTGGATCTGCCTTTCTTAACCGGTGCAATTCCATTTTTAAATACTTGTTCAAATGCGGAGTTAAGATTGCCATCTAGTGCAATAAGAGTTGCACCGTTTCCTGCACCCGGATCGGTGTTCCACCAATATTCCGCTTGAATAACCTTTCCACCTCCGTAGCCACTATTGGCCAAGAAAGTATCAACGCTATCCACATTAATGACCGTAGAAAAAACATTGGACCACAACCCTGCGCCATCTTTAACCCTTACGTTAAGAATGTTGCGCCCCTTGTTTGGTGCTGTTATTCCGGATTTTACAATTTTTTCAAAAGCCCTATCATACGCGCCATCCTCAACAGTAAAATTCACACCATTGCCTGCTCCAGGGTCTAAATTCCAAAAATATTCTGCTTGTGTTAATTTCACGGGAGTGGCTGACAACACAGGAATACTCGTTGTTTGAACACTAAAAGGACTGATTGATATCCAATCCTCTCCGTATCTTGTCCAAATAACTATTCCATAGGAAACATCTGAGGTGAGGCCTGTAATGTTAACCGTTGTTCCTGTGCCTTTGTAGACAACAAAACCGCCTCCGATGGACGATCCCAAACCCACTTGAGCATTAGCTGTGTATTGTGATCCATTGCCTGATGGTACCGTAGTTGGTAAACTTCCCTCTCTGGCTACAACCATCACCTCATCCCAACAAAAAGTTGGGTTGCTCCAATTCAACAATACTTGACGATACCGAGCATTGGGAACCACTGCTGTTACTGCCAAAGGAACCAAATCTACTTGAATGTCTGCTCCGTTGTCATTTCCTACAACTCCATTTCCTGTATTTTTAACGCGTAATCGATAACCACTTCCCGTTTGGGTATTGGCCGGAATGGTCACCGTCATATTTTGATTGCCAGAGCCATCACAAGCCTCTATTCCACAAGCGACGGGGACTGCAAAACTCCCAGCAGCGCTGCTCAATTCAACTACGAAATTGGAGCCTATTGAAAAAGAAGTAGAAGGAGTATAACTAAAATTCAAAACCAAAGGTGTACCCACGGTGGGCGTCACGCAATATTGTTGGGCTGGTGCCAAACCTGTTGCGATACTCGGTGAGGGCAGTGCTGAGCTGGTGACGGTTATTTCATCAATGGCGATGGCGCAATCGTTTACTCCTGTACCACCCGTTCTATAATACTTCCAACGCAATTGAAAATCAGGTCGATCATTGATGACTCCGGAAGTAAGGGTAGATAAGTTTAAATTATAAGTGGTTGGAGTAAGTGACGTACTGCCATTGGAAACATATTCAATGGGTCCCGGAACATCAATCCAATTGTTGTTATTGGATGCAATGCGGTATTGCAAACGAAGATTGGCAGGATTCCCTGTCAAAATAGTAGATGTTTGAAAGCTGACATTGATGTTTCCTCTACCCACCGAATTGAGGCCCAATACAGCTGCACCCATAGTAGGAGTGGAATTGTACACCCCTGCGATATAAAAACCATTGGCGCTTAGACCGTTCACTCTTGCTCCGCTGTTACCGTTATAAGCGCCAACAAAATCCCCTGATGTTGGCGCCGTTAAATCGGCATTCACCGTGTTGCAAGTATGAAATTTCATTGCCGTGGGATAGGAACCCGCCGCACTGGCGCTAGGCCACTGAATCAGGCTGTAATTGCCTTGAGACAATGAAAAAGGTGATGGATTGGTTTGTCCCGAAAGAACTCCCGACACCATCCAGCACAAAACAAATGTGCCAATGATTTTTTTTATCATACGATAAGTTTTGAGGAAATCAAAACGTCAATTTCAAAAAAGAAAATTAGAACTTGGCGCCAGCGGAACCCTTGATATTCAGAATCTGATTCAAGTTGGTCAATTGGTGCTTGATGTTGACATACAACACCTTTCCCTTGCCCGTTCCTGAAGTCAAATAATTGTCTATGCTGTAGGGACCACCGTAAGTACCAATGTCATTGCGAGTTAAATCAATGTCATAGTACTCACCCAAATAATTTCCTTTGTTGATCAAGTTGGCATTCCCACTAGAAGCCCTGCCCCAGGTGTCTATCGAACCGTAAGCGTTGGCTGTGGTTGAGGTATAATTCAATTCGTTGTTAAATCCAATAATACTCACGTTACCCGTTGAACCGTTGCCTAAATTGATATAGTTGTGCGAAATCAATGGCTGTCCTGAGGTTCCAATACTATAAACGCCGTAAGAAGGAATTAGCGTATTGGTTTGATAACAGAGATTATTTAAAATCTTCACATTCGCAAGATTACAGTTTCTAAAAAATAATGCACTGGCTGATGATTCTGCCGGAGATAATCCAGCAACTGAACCTCCAGAACCTGAACCGTTGGTGCCATTACAAATGCAACCACCGCAAACACCACAACTCTGATTAAATGTGAAAGACGTTGCCGTCACATTTGATATACCAAAGCTGCCATTAAAATAGCCATTACTCCATCCCGACATATTCACTGTTTGACCGTTGCTAAAGCCATGGGGAAATGGGGTGGTAACCGTGATCGTTTGACAATTATTGCCGCAGTTACCTGAATATACTGCCGTAACTGTCCATGTTGAATTACTGATCAATGTATTATTTGCAACTAAGAAAATTGCACCTGGTGATGGATTATGATAATTAATGGTGAGAGCCGAATTCCTGATAGTGTTATTAAAATAATTATTGGCAACAACTCCAGCCTCCCTTGTATCGATATAACACCAATTGGCCTTATTTCCAACCACCAGAATACTATCATTTTGCGCTGCTGTAGTAGACTCTTGCACCACCTCAATACCCCCAGACAATACATTCGCAACCGCTAGACCATGTCGAAAAGTAAAATTACCGGTAATATTCGTTTGGTTATAAAACAATCGAGCATCAATCCAATCCACATTCAATGAGATATTATTGACATTGATACAATCTCCAACGGTAATTTTTGCTCTACTTGAAGATGTCGCTGTTGCATTCGTCGCTGTTGCAGTAACACTCTTTCCATCTAAATTCCATCCCATTAAATACAAATCCATTCCCGCCTTGGGAACTATAGTAATATTTCCCGGCGCCTTGAATCGGGTTCCTTGAGTGGGGTGCATGAATGTAATGTTCTTGTCAATGGTTAAATCTTCTGTCCATTGTTGACCCGAGGGTTTGTCGTAAACCACTATCGTGTCATTGTTAACAGCTGCTGTTAGCGCAGATGCGATGGTGGAATAAGTGGCATTGACGCCATATTCCTTTACAACCAATATGGCCGCACTCATTTGCAACGTGGCCAATGTCAAGAAAGTAAAAATAAGTTTTTTCATTTTTTAGGGATTATAGCTCAAATATAGGAAAATAATCTTATTTCAAAACCCCCAACAAAAAAAAGGGAACAGCCCAAGCCATTCCCTTTTACTTTTTCTAGAATTTCTAATGGACTATCCCAATGCGAAACGGATGAATCCAGTTGCAGTCAAATCCTTGTCAACTGACTTCATGTACTGAGATACATTCATCTTGCTGTCCTTGATAAACTCTTGGTTCAACAAAGTATTCTCTTTCATGAATTTGCCCAAACGTCCCATGGCGATTTTCTCTGCCATTTCAGCTGGTTTGCCTTCGTTAATAGCCTGCTCCTTACCTACTTCCAACTCCTTTTGCTTAATCTCTTCAGATACTGAATTCTCATCCAAAGCAACTGGAGCCATAGCGGCAGCTTGCATCGCTACATCCTTGGCAACATCTGCAGAAGTTTCCTTGTTAAAACCAACTACAGAAGCCAATTTGTTTCCAGGGTGGTTGTAACAAAATACCATTCCTGCATTCACTGTTCCGAAGTAAGACAAATCCAACTTCTCACCAATTTTACCAATCTCTTCAGTGATTTTGTCGTTGATTGACATTCCGCTGTCCGCAAATGGCAACGCTTTCAACTCATCCAATGTAGCTGGGTTGTGCGCAATAGCAATGTCCAAAATGGTGTTGGCCACTGCAACAAATGCTTCGTTTTTAGCAACGAAATCAGTCTCACAGTTCAAAACCAACATGGTACCACGTGTATTGTCAGCCGTAGCTTTTGCCAATACAACGCCTTCTGTAGCATCGCGATCACTTCTGTTGGCTGCCACTTTTTGACCCTTCTTGCGAAGCAAATCAATGGCTGCATCAAAATCTCCATTGGCTTCCACCAATGCTTTCTTACAATCCATCATACCGGCACCGGTGATGGTACGCAATTTATTTACGTCTGCTGCTGTAATATTCATAATAATTTTTTTTAAAAGAAACAATTAAGCTCTTGGTGTGCGCTTGCGTGGCTTAGCATCACCTTTTACTTCAGCTTTAGCCTCGGTAGCTGGTGCGTCCTCATTCTTATCCTTCTCAGACTTGCGCTCTGTCAAACCTTCTGCAATGGCTTCAATCACTACATCCAAAATTTTAGAGATAGACTTGGTAGCATCATCGTTGGCTGGGATAGCGAAATCTACTTTGCGAGGATCACTGTTGGTATCAACCATAGCAAATACTGGAATGCCCAATCGCTTGGCTTCAGCAACTGCAATGTGTTCTTTCATTACATCGATAACAAACAAAGCTGCTGGTACACGGTTCATGTCAGAAATAGAACCCAATACTTTAAACATCTTGTCATGTGTACGTGTCAATTGCAAACGCTCGCGCTTAGACAATGTAGCAGCCGTTCCGTCTACTTCCATTTTCTCAATGTTGGTCATTTTGCGAACAGCCTTACGGATGGTTACAAAGTTGGTCAACATTCCACCTGGCCAACGCTCTGTTACGAAAGGCATTCCGATAGCGGAGATGCGCTCTGCAACCAAATCCTTGGCTTGCTTCTTTGTTGCTACAAAAAGGATTTTCTTTCCAGACTTCGCGATTTGTTTCATCGCGTTAGCAGCCTCATCTAACTTAACTGCTGTCTTGTTTAAATCAATGATGTGGATTCCTTTCTTCTCACCGAAGATGTAAGGAGCCATGTTGGGGTTCCACTTTCTGCTTAAGTGACCGAAATGTACTCCG